>CALNBW010000229.1 GCA_937874815.1 uncultured Bacillota bacterium
GTTGGCCTGGTAGAACCCGATTGGCCGGCTGCAATAGTCGGTATAGCTCCTGGTGATAGGATTGTTAGCATTAATGGGGCAAAGGTAGGGAGCTGGCAGGACGTGCAAGCAGAGATCGTAGCTCGTCCGGAGCAGACCCTGACCATTGTCGTGGAACGATCTGGTGAGCAGCTGGCGATGGAGGTTACCCCTCAGGTTGACCCTGAAAGTGGCCGTTCCCTGATTGGCATCGGACCCAGTACCAGCCGCTTTAGTTTTCTTGGCTCGCTGAGTATGGGCTGGCAGGAGACTGTCTGGTTTACCAAGCAGATTATAGAGCTACTGGTAAGCATGGTCACGGGCAAAATACCAGCAGAAGGCGCTGGCCCGATCGGCATGATAGTGATGGTGGGGCAGGTGGCGGCAACGGGCCTAGTCAACTTGCTTACCTTTGCTGCTATCATCAGTATTCAGCTGGGCATTTTTAACCTATTGCCTATTCCCGCTTTGGATGGTAGTCGTCTTGTTTTCTTAGCCATTGAAGCAGTGCGGGGCAAGCCTATCGACCCTGAAAAAGAGAATTTCGTACATTTCTTAGGTTTTGTGCTGTTAATGGCCTTTATGGTCTTGGTTACTTTTAAGGATCTACAGCGCCTTAATATCTTCTAAAGGAAAGGGCGATAATGATGGTCAGGCAACAAACCAAGCTTGTTACCGTAGGCGATGTGCCTATTGGAGCCAATAGCCCGGTGGCGCTGCAATCGATGACTAACACTGATACCCGGGATGTGCAGGCCACATTGCGGCAGGTGCAGCAACTAGTCGACGCTGGTTGCGATCTGGTGCGTATTTCAGTTCCTGATGCGGAAGCTGTTGCCGCCTTTGGTCAGATAGTCGAGGCCGCCCCCTGCCCGCTCATCGCCGATGTACATTTCGATTATCGGCTAGCCATTGGCGCGCTAGAGCAGGGTGCCAGCAAAGTGCGCATTAACCCGGGTAACATTGGAGACTGGGAGAGGGTGGCGGCGATTATCGCTGCCGCCAAAGAACGGGAGGCAGCTATTCGGATTGGGGTCAATGGAGGTTCGCTGCCCAAACACATTTTGGCCAAATACGAAAGACCTACCGTAGAGGCATTGGTGGAGGCCGGATTAGAATATCTGGAGCAATTTCTGGCAGCTGACTTTGAAAAAATTGTCTTCTCTTTTAAATCAAGTGATGTGCCAACGACTATACAGGCTTATAGATTGGCGGCCAGTAAGCTCGATTGGCCACTGCACATCGGCGTTACGGAGGCCGGTACAACTTGGCGAGGCACCATTCATTCCTGCGTGGGCATTGGTGCACTACTGGCAGAGGGTATTGGCGATACGATACGCGTCTCCTTAACGACTGATCCGGTGCAGGAGGCCAAGGTAGGGTTGGAAATATTACGCTCCTTATCGCTGCGCCCTAGTGGCATCAGTGTCACCTCTTGCCCTACCTGCGCTCGGACCCCAGAGAACCTGATCGCCTTAGCAGAGCGTTTTGAGCAGATGATAGCTGGGCTGGCTGGACAAGCCCGGGTAGCTATCATGGGTTGTGCAGTGAATGGGCCGGGAGAAGCCCGGGAAGCAGACCTAGGGTTAGCTTTAGGGCCTGGCAAAGCCCTGCTGTTTGTCCGCGGTGAAATAGTGGAAGCAATACCGATTGAGCGGGCGTTAGAGCGTTTGTATACGGAAGTAATTCGCTTTATCAACGCTAAGAAGGATTAGCATAGGGGGTATTTCAGTTGCGTACCATCGCCATCATACCCGCATACAACGAGGAAAAAACGATTGGTAGTAGTGTAGCCGCTGCTAAGGCTTCCCGCCATATCGATGC
>CALNBW010000230.1 GCA_937874815.1 uncultured Bacillota bacterium
TGCCATTGAAGAAGGCATCAACCCCATCACCGCTATCCAGATGGTCACGCTCAACGTAGCCGAATGTTTCGGTATGTCGCGCGACCTTGGCAGCGTAGCGCCAGGTAAATTTGCTGATATTCTTTTACTGTCCGACCTAACCCAGGTGCAAGTGGAGCAGGTGTTGATCAATGGCCAGTTGGTAGCAAGACAAGGCCAGATGCTGGTAACCAGCCCTGAGTTCCTTTATCCCAGTTTCGCTCGTCACTCAGTACACTTGCCGGCGGAACTGATGGCGCTTGATTTTGCTATTCCAACTACTGACGCTCAGGTAACCAGCGTAATCGCCCGCGCTATGCAGATCATTGAGGCCAAAGTGGGTACCATCAGCAGGCAAGTGGTATTACCGGTAGTTGAGGGCTTTGTGCAGAACGATCTCGGCCAAGACGTGGCCAAGGCCGCCGTTATTGAACGGCATCATGGCACGGGCACTATTGGGCTCGGGTTTGTACAAGGCTTCCAGCTAGAGGGCGGAGCCGTTGCTTCCACTGTGGCCCATGATAGCCATAACTTGCTTATTGTGGGTACCAACGATGAAGATATGGCCCTAGCCGGCAACAAATTGGCCGAAGTGGGCGGCGGTATGGTCGTCGTGCGCAATGGTGAGGTTTTAGCCCTGCTACCGCTACCCATCGCCGGCCTGATGTCCGATCGTCCACTAGCCGAAGTAGCTGCCGCCGTCGCCCAGCTTGATCAAGCTTGGAAAGCCCTCGGCTGCAACCTAGTTTCGCCATTCATGACCATGGCTCTCTTAGCCCTGGCGGTTCTGCCCGAACTCCGGCTCACTAACCGGGGATTGGTTGACACCGTCAATTTCCAGTTTGTCGACTTGATTGTGGCTGAGCGCTACGGCAGAGCCGAAGGTTAAAGATTTGCGATTACACAAGAAGGCACGCCACTTGGCGTGCCTTCTTGTGTGGTCATAATGCACCCTTAATTTATCGGCGGCATTATGGTGTATTCTCGTTTGTCTACCTGCCTATATCGAGGCCAGAGGCGGCTATTATTATAGCGAAGAGTAGTTATGGTGCAATAGGCATTCTTATCGGTCCAGGTTTCAATCGAGATGAACTTAACAGCCATACCATCTGGACTAAATGCAATTGTTGGCCAATCCCCTCTGCGTGGGAAGGCTTCAATGATTGGCCGCAAGCAGAACCGCAAAGCTCCGGCGCGGAAGAAATCGTCCTTTAGCGGGCCGATTAGCCCATTAGTGGCAGCCAGTATCTTCTGCTCCTCTGTGAAGAAAACCCAATCCGAGGGGATTCTGTCCTTCTGCGCAAACTTTTGCACTATGTCTGGCGGAGTAATTCTGTAAGCACTGGAGTCGTCTTTGAAAAGTGTTAGCTCACGTACATTTGCCATGTTCATGCAAAGCGATGTGGTGCTTAAGACCAAGGCGAGTACCACAGCCCCAGCGGCAAAAAATGGGAGCCGATATCGTTTCACAAAAACCACCTCCCAGCTTGAACACTTCCTTATCGCCACGCCTAGCTCTCTTTGCTACTCGTCCGTTCAAAGGCATTGAACTGGGTGCCTTGGTAGTTTATTATGCCGAAATCGCCTTCTGCAATGAGGCCGTATTGCTTATCCGGCACGCGGAACTCCATGCGGCTGCCATCGTCCAGAAACTCAAAAGTGATAAAATAAGTGGTAAAAGTGCTGCCGCCGGTATGCATCGGTGCGCCATGATGGATATCAGAGCCAGCGGAGTGGTGATGTATGTGGCTGCTGCCGGCAGTGCGGCGCACGTCGGTGCGCTTGGTTACCACGCGCACGTTGCGCATGCGTATGTCACTAGCTTGGTTTTTACTCCATTCCGCAATGTTGCTGACGACGCCGAAAATGATAACGCAGAGAACAACAATAAAGAACAACCCGAATATACCTGAGGGATCGGGGCCAAAACCGGGCATAAACCTCACCTCCTTTTGGTGGAAGTATTTTACTGGTCCAAGTGTACGTCCCCGCGGTCCACCCTTGTGAGTTCGAAAGCGTTGAACTGAGTGCCTTGGTAGTTGAGAATACCCAAGTCGCCTTCGGCCATCAGGCCGAACTGTCTGTCGGGTATACGCAGTTCCAGGCGGGCACCATCGTCCAGAAATTCAAAGGTAATGTAATAAGTAGTGTGGGCATGATCATGCCCGTAGACGCTGCCCTCTGTAGCAACATTCTACCTGCCTAACTTTTCTCCTTCATATTTACCATTACGTTTTGCGTCTAAATTTGTTACAATTATAGTAAGCTATCAACGCTGCTAGTGGGTGAATTGCATGGGCATACGTTTGGTGTCATATGAAATAGAAGGGGAAGCAGGGCTTGATGTTGTAGTTAGTGATCAGGGCGCTACCGTGGCCGACCTGATTGCTGCCCTGCAGTTGCCAGCTGATGATCCTGCTATTCTGAAACCTTATCATAAGCAGCGCTATAGCGTATGCCGCGGTTGCGTAAATAATTGCTGTAAGTACAACTCAATTGTAGTTGATCTGGTAGCGGCAAAGCGTTTGGCAGAACACCTAGGACTGAGTCTTAGCCGCTTCGCCCAAGCCTACTTGTCCTGCGAGTCTGATCTGCCGTTCCCCGAGTTCAAACAGCGGCCATGCCCATTCTTGGTGCAGAACTGCTGTACTGTTTACACTGCCCGTGCTCTTATTTGCCGGCTCTATCTCTGTACTCCCATGACCGAACGGCTAGAGAAGTTGCGTTGCGCGGTTCTCTTCGCGGGCGAGGCCGCCCTGAGGCAACGCTTGGTGGAGCTGGGTTTAGCCCCGAGCAGTTGGCATGAAAAGCGTCTGCGGGGGGCTCTAGACCAGCGTTGCCGCGTCGGCACCGTTACGCAAGAGACTTGGGAGCACGAACATGAACAGCTCGATCTATTGCTACACCGTAATCCATTCCTCATCGGGCGCGACTATGAAACAGTGCGCCTTAAGGAATGCTGCACACCCGCACTTTGGCAGTTTGTTAACAATAGCGAAAAATATCGTCCGCTTTAAAGAAACTTTCTTGTTGTTAGTGCGTAATAACAAGTAAGGTAAGTAAAAAAAGGGGGTGGGGAAAAATGCCGGACTGGGTGATTTGGCTACTAGTTGCTTTGGCTTTTGGTGCTGTTGAGCTGGCCACAGTCAGTTTCTTCTCGTCTTTGTTTGGCTTGGGAGCACTAGTGGCGGCTGTCGCATCGCTGTTCGTCTCCAGTTGGCCACTGCAAGCAGTCATTTTTATTGTGGCCTCTATTCTGTTCGTGTTTCTGCTGAGGCCTGTTTTGCTGCGATCTTATGACAAAGAGGCAGTGAAGACGAATGTGCAGCGCATCGTTGGCCTGACAGGAAGCGTTGTGGTAGCGATAGACAACACACAAGGCATTGGGCAGATTAAGGTGGAGGGCGAGGTTTGGACAGCGCGCAGCCTGACGGGTGAGCCGATTCCAATTGATACTAGGGTGGAAATCGTGCGCATTGAAGGGGTCAGGGCTGTAGTTAGAATAAAGGAGGACTGAGCAAATGCCAGAGGTAGAAGTCGGTAAGGTTATTGGCCTAATTCTTATCCCCATTGCGGTCATCTTTGTCATAGCTATCGTTGGTTCATTCATCAGGGTAGTACGCCAATCCACACAGGGCGTTGTCGAGCGGTTGGGTCGTTTTCATAAGGTCATGGATAGCGGTTTGAACTTCACCGTGCCTTTCATCGACCGGGTGCGGGCAACTATTGACATGCGAGAGCAGGTTGTAGATTTTCCCCCGCAACCGGTAATTACTAAGGACAACGTTACCATGCAGATTGACACGGTTGTCTATTTCCAAGTGACCGACGTAGTCAGTTACGTCTATGAAATTTCTAATCCTTATGGTGCCATCGAGTATCTCACGGCAACGACATTGCGTAACATCATTGGTGAGTTAGATCTGGATGAGACGCTCACTTCTAGAGATATTGTTAATACTAGGCTGCGTGTGATTCTTGACGAAGCTACCGACAAGTGGGGTATTAAGGTCAACCGGGTTGAGCTGAAGAACATCATGCCGCCCCGCGACATCCAAGACGCTATGGAAAAGCAGATGCGGGCCGAGCGCGAGCGCCGGGAATCCATCTTGCGTGCTGAAGGCGAGAAAGCTGCCGCCGTACTTACTGCCGAAGGTCGTAAGCAGGCTATAATCTTAGATGCCGAGGCTGTGCGCGAGAAAGAAATCCTAGCTGCAGAAGCTGAAAAACAAGTGCGTATCTTGGAGGCTGAGGGCCAAGCTCAGGCTATTGTACGGGTGCAAGAGGCCACCGCCGAGGGTCTGAAACTTGTTAAGGCAGCAGGGATTTCGCCGGAACAATACGTCATGCTGCAAGGCATAGAGGCAATGAAGAGCCTCGGTCAGAGCCCGAGCAGCAAGTTAGTTATTCCTACCGATGCCACCAAGCTACTGGGGGCTATTCCAGCGATGGTCGAAGCGCTAGGTGTGAAGGCCGAAGGCGCTGATAAGTAAAGCGAATTGGAACAAAAGGGCCAGCCGAGGTGGCCGCCCGAAACCACTGAAGAAGGGCCTTCAGAGTTTAGGAGAAGGTCGTTGGTCCTGCGTAAAGCGCATTGGGGCCTCAAATAAAAGGTGCT
>CALNBW010000231.1 GCA_937874815.1 uncultured Bacillota bacterium
TTACTCCCGGATCACGCGATAGCGTCCAAGTAGTTAAAGCAGCCATACCAGTGCCTAACAGGCCGGCGCAGAGAGCAGTGATGATACATTCCGCAATGAACATGCCTTGGATCTGCCCGAGGCTGAAGCCGATGGTACGCAGCAGTGCTAGTTCTTTGCGCCGGGCCATCGTCAGGGCAATAGCATTAACGAGTACTATCATTATCGCTACAAAAAGCATTACCGGAGCATAATAATCAGCCATCTTCTCGAATCGGTCAAAGTCACCGATCAACAAACTGCCTAAGTCGTAAACTGTCATTACTTGTAGTGATAAATCCTGTTCATCGATCTCCGCTTCTAGTTGCTGTTTTAACTCATCCATTTGCTGCATGGGGCACTCAATGCCTAACCAAGAAATAGGACGTTTTCCGCCGATGTGATCCTGTAAATTGGCCAGGTCAGTCCATTCTACCCAATAGAGCGTCCGCGGTGCATTGTATATCCCTACTACTTGGTAGTTTCTATGCGTAGCCTGAGGTACGGACCAATCATACTGTTGACCGACTTGCAGCAGGGAGGGAATTGTCATGCTGCGTATCTGGCCCGCGCTGGTGCCATCCCACCCTAGCTGTTGCCCGGTCTGGCTACGTTGACGCGGATCACCGGCCATTAATACACTGGCCGGATGGTCTCCTGCCTTAACCATCTTGCCTGCTAAAATCTGAAGCTGGGACAGATAACTACTCGGATTGTCCCGCCCACCGGCATAGATCCACATGGTTTCTACCCCCCTACTATACATATAGGGAGCAATCAAGGTCTGCTGGGTAGCCGCTTGGGGCACTACCTCCGCCACCACTTGCTCAGCGTGTGTTGCCGGGAAGGGCTTAATCTTCAGGGGGTCGGCATAGACCATCTGAGCCGATGTCTGTAGCTCTGTGCGGGCATCAGCGATTATTATCTGCCCCCCTCCAATGAAGGTGAGCGGCTGCAGGGTGGCTCGCTGCAGTACCTGGAGCCCGGAAAGGCCTAAACAGCTAACCAATACGGCTAGTGCGAGACTGGCGATCGCCAGTGAATATTTATTGAAATTGCGCCGTAAAGAAACGACTGTCATCCAGATCATAGTTTCACCTCCAACAGCCGACTACCAAGAGTCTTTTAACAAGCGAGGAATAGAGAAGCCGAGGAACTGCAGGTTGACGAGCAGCGTGCTGATTAACCCAACTAGCAGATAGAGCCCCATATCCTGGCGCAGGCTCGACAGCAGCACTACACGGGTGGACTCCAATCCTAAGCGCAAGGCAACGCTCGGCAGTAGCCAAGCGGTTAAAACAAAGCCAATAGCAAAGATGATCAGCGTTTGCACCAGCGCCGGCAATAACAGCCAGTGCTTCTCCACCCCAATTGCGCGTAGCACCCCCGTCTGGTAGGAACCGCTACGCTGGCTGATATAAAACAGTACAGCTAGAGATGCAGCAGTGATGATCAAAATCAAGCCACGTAAGCCTATTACCAAGGAGTCGGACATGTTAAAATCACTCTGCGCCTGTTCATAACCGGCTGCGTCTACCGTAACAGCTAGTTCCGGAAACTCTCTACGGATACGGGAAGCTAACCGGTCCAGATTAGCCTTACCATCAAGCTGCACCAGGAGTGATTGCGGCAATGCATCGGTAGGCAGCAACCGCCTCAGGCCAGCTTCAGTTAATAGCGGCAATTTTACCACGCTGGCCTTAGTGCTCAAAATGCCGCTCACCTCGTATGTTTCAGGGAGAGCCTGACGATGATCGGGCATAAGCTCAACCTCGTCACCAACCTCAAGCTGTAGCGCTAGGGCCAACTCCCCCGGCAGGACAATCTCATGTTTAGTTGCCGGCATCGCTCCGGACTCCAGTTCCAAAACTAACCGGGTTCCTGCCGCCGGCGTAGAAATCACGTTCTGTAATTGAGAGACGAAATATACTTCCGTAGAGGCAACTGTCTCGAGATGCTGTACCCCTGCAAGGCCCTCAATCATCTCTCGTTGTTCGGGCAGGATTTCGCCATTCACCGTTAGATCAAAAGGCCAATCCGAACGCAAAGACTGCGCTACAGCGGTCGACATTTCAGTCAGGGCAGTGCCGAGTAGCACATAGCTGCTCAGAGAACCGAAGATGGCCAAAATCATTATCAGGGTTTGCGCCCGGTTGCGCAGAATGTTCCACTGCAGTAATTTCGCAGAAAGAGCTAACATAGGCATTCACCCAATTCCCTGGTTTTTTGCTGCAAGGCATCAGCGCGAAGGTACAATATTCGATTTGCTAGACCCACTGCAACCGCCTCAAAGCTAATGTCCATTAGCGAGGGCACCTCCCAACACTTTTACCTGGTCATTACACTATTCTTGACGCAACTCTAATATCCCTTTATTTCAGCGCAGCAAAAAAGGAGGCATCTCTGCCTCCCCTTCCCCACCCTTTGGCCTGAGGTAACTTTTGATATTGCTGCCGATAAAACATCTCGGAGCCAACTAAGAAAGCAGGCGCTCCAGCAGACGGTCAAGATAGACCGATTTCAGCTGCTGGCTAGCCATTGCCTGTTTTACGGGTGACAGCTTAAGAATAGTGGAGAGCACAGCGGCCATAGCTCGGTGACTGGCAAGGGCCTGGTTATTTACCAGCAGATCATGTAGTTTCCCCTTCTCAATTGCCATCAGCACTAGACGGTGCACTGAGTTTACCGGTGTGATCACGCGCTGTTCGCGGCGCTCCAAAACGACGCTGTTCTGGGGACAGTGTCTGACGCAAATACCGCAGCCCAAGCAGATGTCAGTCTTAACCTGAGCTCGGCGGCGTGCCTCGCCTGGCTCAACCTGGGATACCTCGATGGCTAGTGCTGGGCATTTGGCGGCGCAACGGCCACACCCGATGCAATTATCGGTGACAGACGCTAGGTAGTTGGTGGTATGGATTGGCTGCAGGGCCCCGAACTTGCGTACAGCAGTCAAACCCTCGCAGCAGCAGCTACAGCAGTTGCAGATGAAGCTAACATTCTGTCTGACGTTCTCGCCACATTGCACCAGGTCATGGTCATAAGCCTGATACAGGAGCTCCATCCCCTCATGGGAATCGATCAGGCGGGCATAACCATGCTTGGCGAGCGAGGCGGCAGTATTGCCGAAGGTAAGACAAATATCCTGAGGTGCATCGCAAGCGCGCCCCAGGTGTTCCATCTTATGCCGGCAATAACACACGCTCACTGCCACTTGAGGCGTTGTCTGGATAAAGTGGCTGGCTCGTTCAAAATCTAGAACATGAATGGCCAGCTCATTGGAGAGCACTTGCTCCCGCACGAACACCCTACCTAGCCGCGTTTCACTGCCAAGGAATAGATCCTTGATAAAGTCCTCTTCTACGTTCAAATACTGGTAGTACAACTCGGCCAATAGCTTTTGGTCAATGTCATGCCGTGTTCGCATCATAGAAAACTCAAAGAAACCGGCCATAGGGGGCGGCAATGTATATGTTTGTACACCGTTCTGCTCCACGTCTAGCAGAATTGCTCTACTGGCCAACCGCTGCAGCATAGTTTCCGCTTGCGCCAGAGGCATACCCCAGAGCTTGCTAGCCGCACGTGCAGTAAACGGCCTGATGGGTAACTGGGCCACCAAAGCTGCTTCTTGCTCACTAAATAAGAGGCTAAGGATTTTATATAGGGTTTCTGAGGGCGGAGCGCCCTGGGGTAAGCGATTAATGCGCTCTTCTAGGCTGCGGTAGGCTGATTTAGCTGCAAGGTGTGACATCACATTCAACCCCATTTCCTAATGCTGGCATCACCTATATACTAGCCCTTTACTGCCTCTTTCAACCCGTTCCTGGTGCTATAGTGGCAGCTTCATTAATAGCAAGACCAAGATTACTTTGCAGAGCAAACCAATCGGATAGGTTGCGCCGTAGCCACCAGCAGCTTCGTTACGACCGGTAGCATCAATGGCAGCGCCCAGCCCGGGCGTTGAAGTCATAGCGCCACAGATAGCACCCGATAGCAAAACCCAGTTAAGCCGCAAAACGTAGCGACCGATTAAAAAACCAACCAATAACGATACGGCAGTCGTGGCCATACCCACGACGATTAGTAGAGCGTTGGGACCTGCTATGGCTGCAACCGCCTGATGACCGTAATTAAGCCCGACATAAGCGAGGAAAAAGTATAATGCCACCTGCTTTACCACGTTAAGGGCCTTTTCATCAAGCCGAAAATCAATCGGTCCTAGTTTTCCATGACTGCCCAGCACAAGGGCAGTAACCAATACGCCGCCAGTAGTTCCTAGGCTTACCGTGCCAATGGACCCTAGCGGCAAGGTCAGGCGGCCAACAAGGAATCCGATTAAACATACTGTAACAAAGGCTAACATATCTAGGCCAGCTTTAGCCGGCATTGCTTCTGTGCCTTGATCACCCAGTTGCTCCGCTAGTTTGCTTGCTTCCTGCGCGACATCTAGCCCGAAGAGCTTGGGCAAAAGCTGAATGCCAGTGATCACAGTGATTACGCTAAAGGGATAGGCCACCGCATAACCAAGCCCTACACTAGCTTGGGCAGCTCGAGCGGCCTGGGACAAGGGATCCGCAAACTGCTGAGCAGCAGACTCCAGCGCAACTCCTAAACCGGGCGAA
>CALNBW010000232.1 GCA_937874815.1 uncultured Bacillota bacterium
AGGCGCTGGTCATGGGCCCGCGTTTGCCCTGCAAACCAAGAACGAGTCGTCAGTCTATCCATCGCTTGCTCTAGTACCATATGGGGTAAACAGATATTCAACATACCTTCAGCGGACCCGATCCGTGCCGAGAAGTTAATCAGAGCCACCGTCTCGTTCTGCGAGACAATTTGAGCAAAAAGAGGGTTAGTCTCTAGTGAATCCAGGTTAAAACTAACATCTGCTACTGTCTGCCAAGCATCGCGATAGAGTAAACCGATCTGACGCATCAACAGGCTAACCAGCCCCTGTTCGATATCGGTCAAGGGGCGCCCCTCTTGCAGCGAGGACCCCGGCCCTCCTAACATCCGGTCAATCATGGCAAAGACCAAAGTGAGGTTACACTCTAGCAATCCTCGTCCGTCCCAAGCAGGGATGTCGTAAATAGCTAGCATGGTCAATAGGGGCAGGGACCGAGTAAACTCATAGTAAGTAAGCTGCTCTACGGACATAACCTTGATTTCCACTAAGGTGCGCAGAGTGGTTGCCAAATAAGTGCTCAGGCTACGGGCAAGGTTTTCGTGCAGCATCTGCAAGGTCCGCATCTGCTCTTTGGTGAATTTCTCGGGGCGCTTAAAGTCATAAAGCTTGACGCGCTGGTTCTCACTTTCTGCATCTATTTCGCCCGGGTCTAATTCGCCAGAATCTAAAGCTGCTAATAGGGCATCTATTTCACTTTGTGAGAGGACTTCTCCCAACTGACGCACCTCGCTTTCCGACTATCGTTAGCTAGTCAATAACAATCTGCTTAAAATACAGGTTGCGCACATTATCGCTGGCAATCACTTGTCGCAGAGCCCCCAATAAATCCTCCCGCAGCTTGTCTTGTCCATTAGCTCCCGTGAGCTCTTCTCGCGTCTTGCTACGCAGTACTCGGTAAACCGCATCGATTACCTCGATCTTCTGTTTCTCAAAATCTTTGGTAAGGCGTTTGTCTCCTAGTTCCACGTAGATTTCTACCCGAATATGACCTCTGCCAGCTAAATCAGTCATGAACAGCTCGGGAACCTGATAAGTTACCGTCTCATCGAACCTCGGGGCAAGCACAAAGAAGTAAACGAGAGCGCCGCCAACGATAATTATCAGGAGCAAAACAGCCAACAGGATTGTCAACAGACGATTGTCCATACTTAACCTCCTAGCGGGGCTCCAGCGCACCCACTGTTGATTTCTTAATCAAAATCTCCACCCGACGATTCTGTGCCCTATTGGCTGCTGAAGAATTGGGCACTAGGGGCCTATATTCTCCAACCCACAGAGGATAAGCGTTCGGGAGCAATGCCATGATTGCGAGCAAAATACTCTACCACCCGGTTGGCCCGCGCTGTTGACAGCCACCAGTTAGAAGGAAACTCCCAGGTCTGGATAGGCAGATCATCGGTGTGCCCCTCAACGGCCACCTGGTTGGGGACTTTCTGCAAAACCTGGGCGACCCGGTCGAGAATCTCCAGTGAATCAGCCCGCAGATCGGCCTTCGCCCGGTCAAACAACACCGTATCTAAGAAACGCACCACCAAACCTCGTTCTTCGTAGACGGCCACTACGGCACCCTTCAACCCCGCTTCTTCGATATAGGCGTCTATCTCCAGAAAGGCATCTTCCATCAACTGCTCTTCCAGGTCATATTCGTCTAAAAGCTCGACCGGCCCTAACGATACCCCCCCGTCGAGCACGCCCCGCAAGGCGGTCTGCAACGAGATCGAAACTTGCCTGAACTTCTCCGCATCTACAGTGGAAAACGCGAAGAGGAGCACGAAAAAGCACATGAGCAGAGTTACTAGGTCACTATAGGTGGTTAACCAGGAAGCCGCGGCTGGGGTATCCTCTGTACGGCGACGGCGTCTACTCATTGCCATCCACCGTATATACCTCGCCAGCCTGCGTGCGGCTAACCGACTCGCGTGATGTGGCTAAAAATGCCTTCAACTTCTCTTCCACGATGCGAGGGTTTTCTCCTGCCTGGATCGACAAAATACCCTCAATCATGACTTCCTTCAGCAGGATTTCCGCCTTGCTATTGCTACGCAATTTGCTAGCAATGGGCATACAAAACAAATTAGATATTAAAGAACCATAAAAAGTAGTTACTAAGGCAACTGCCATACCTGTGCCAATTGTGGAGGGGTCTTCTAGGTTTTGCAGCATTGAGATCAGGCCAATGATTGTACCCAGCATACCAAACGCAGGCGCTAAAGCCCCCATGGTGTCAAACACATTAGCGTTGGCGTTATGACGATCTTCAATGAAACTCAGCTCTGTCTCCAAGATGCTACGCACTAACTCGGGGTCAGTGCCGTCCACGATCAGCTGCACCCCTTTCTTTAAGAAGGGATCTGCCATAGCATCGACATCGTCCTCTAGGGCCAGCAGACCTTCTCGCCGCGCCTTCTCCGCATAACCGACCAGAAGCTCGATAATAGCCTTCGGCTCTAATACCGTTGAAGCGCCCAGTGTGCGTACCACCTTGCCGATGTTCTTCACGGTGCTCCAAGGATAAGATGCAATTGTGGCACCGATGGTACCGCCCACGGTGATCAGGACCGAGTCAAAATCCAGGAAGGAACGTAAATCGCCTCCGGAAAAAATGGCATAGAAGACTAAAGCGAAACCAATAACTATACCAACCAGACTAGAGTCCATGCTGCTCTTCCTCCCTTGCTCCGAGCAATGAGCGTTTGCGATACGCAAATACAGCCGCAACTACCTGTTCTGCTGTTTCTTTCACCACATACTTGCGCCCATTGGTTAAGGTAATGATCACATCAGGCGTAGCTTCTACCGTCTCGATCAGCTCGGCGTTCAGCCAAAACTGCGTGCCGTTAAAGCGCGTGAGACTGATCATGCGACCCCTCCTCCCCGCTTTGTTTAGTGCGGTAGGGGCTGTCGCGAAATGTTTTCTTAGACGTGTGCGACAGCTCCTACCTAGTTGACTCTAATTAGCGTTTTAGGTTTACAACTTCCTGCAACACCTCGTCGGAGGTGGTAATGATACGCGAGTTAGCCTGCAAACCACGCTGGGTGACTATCATCTCGGTAAACTCGAGCGATAGGTCAACGTTGGACATCTCCAAAGAACTAGAAGCAATGGAGCCGAAACCGGCCGTGCCAGCTTGTCCAATCTGCTTGAGACCTGAGTTATTGGACTCGACAAAGGCAGTGTTACCCACCTTCATGAGGCCCGATGGGTTTGCGAAGCGAGCCATGGCCACCTGCCCGATATCCCGAATCATGCCGTTGGAGAACTCGCCGATCACCTTACCCGTGCCATCGATGGAGTAGCTCTTGAGCGAACCCTGAGGCGCGCCATCGCGGTAGGCGACAGACAGTGAGGTCTCGCCAGCGGCACCGGTGACTGCACTGAAGTCAAGGTCAATATTTTGGTTGATAGCAAGGCCGTCCGGGAAAGTGCAACTAATTGTGCCAGTGTTCGGATCCAGAATCTGCCCGTCCGTGTTAAAGGTCAGTGATCCGGTGCCTGTGGCAATGCCACCACCAACGGACCAGTCCCATTCATTCGCGCCAGTAGCCTTAGTAAAAGTTATCTCGATTGTGTGTAGCCTACCCAGCGAATCATATATCTCAAAAGGCGTGGTAATCTTAGTGCCATTGGCCGCTTCTACGTTAAGGTTATTGGCAAAATCCACTCTCCCCGTGGGCTCAGGGTTATGACTTGTGCCTTCCGAAATCCGGATGTCAGTTAATTTGCCATCCACACCCGATGCCAGGTCTAGTCCCTGCACCCGCAAGCCGCTGCCGGGCACAACCAAATAGCCTTCTTCGTCTAGGTCGAAGTTGCCGGCCCGGGTATACATGAGGGTGTTGCCATCGCGCAGAATAAAGAATCCGCTGCCTTCAATGGCCAGGTCCGTCGCTTTGCCAGTATACTGGATACTGCCGTCACCATGATCGGTATCGATACTGGCTAGCGTTACACCCAAGCCAACCTGTATGGGGTTAGAACCGCCTCGGTCGCCATGGGCGCTGGTGGCTGCCCGCAAGGTCTGGCTAAAGAGATCTTTGAAAGTAGCACGGCTCGATTTAAAGCCGATGGTATTGACGTTAGCAATGTTATTACCGATGACGTCGAGACGGGTCTGGTGGTTACGCAAACCCGAAACACCGGAATACAAAGATCGTAACACG
>CALNBW010000233.1 GCA_937874815.1 uncultured Bacillota bacterium
TAAAATGGGCATGACGAACAAAAAAATAAACCCCCGTAAGCTCTTGGCTGCAGGGATCTTGTGGATTGGCTTCTTAATTGAGGTGTAAAACCCCCGTGGGCTGCTGGATTGTTACCCGGCGCAACGTGCTTGAATTATTGCAGACGAAGGAGTGATCTGTTGCGTTTGCGCCGTTCGAGCCTTGTTTTATGCTAACTAGTCCCCGCATGAGCCTGCGCCTCCGGCACACATAGAGGTGACAAATCTTGCTCCCGGGCATATAATGAGATGGTGAACTAAATATTCCGGTAGGTAAGGTTACCACAGGGATACGGGTTGCTGCCGCGGAGTAGTGGAGACACTATGAGAAGGCTAGCAGGCAATGTCGAAACCAAGGCATTGCCTAATGCAACTTCATCGCCCTGCGGAGCTAAAGCTCGAACGGTGATACGGTCGTATTCTTCTGGTATGATCAGTATGTATGCGGATATAAATCCCATGCCATTGTTCTTGCTTTGGCATAGGATTTTTTTGCCTGCGGAAGAACCGGTTCCCCCCAACATCCGGCTAAGGTGAGGTGAGAAGCATGAACGCAAATGGGACCCATTTGGCTGTTGCTAAGGAACGGCTCATAGCCGCATCCAGCAAGGGCGCAACCAGTGTGCTCAGTGATCTAAATTCGTCGTACAGCGGCCTGGACGAGGAAGCAGTGGGACTAATGCGCCAGCGTTATGGCAGTAATCGGGTGATTCACGGTAGAAAAGGCTCCCTGCTCAAGAGACTATGGAACGCCTTTGTCAATCCTTTTACGGCGATCCTCCTGCTGCTTGCCATAGTCTCTTTTATGACAGATATTGCTATGGCGGCCCCAGGAGAAAAAAACGCTATGACTATGATCATCATTTTGACCATGGTTATGATCAGTGGCGTGTTACGTTATATCCAGGAAACTCGCTCGGGCAATGCGGCCGAGCGCCTCAGCGAAATGGTTAAGACTACAATAGCTGTGGAACGGCAGCCGGATGGGCGAGAGGAGATCCCTCTTAACGAGGTGGTTGTCGGCGACATTGTCTACCTAGCGGCCGGAGATATGGTTCCTGCTGACGTCCGGGTGCTGAGGGCCAAGGACTTGTTTGTCAGCCAAGCAGCCCTTACCGGTGAAAGTGAACCGATAGAGAAGAGACCGGCAGTCGTTAGAGCGGAACAGTACGATACCATCACCGAGTATCATAACCTGGCGTTTATGGGCAGTAATGTCATCAGCGGTTCGGCCGTCTGTGTCGTTGTGGCCACCGGAACCGAGACCCTCTTTGGCTCAATGGCCAAGGATATTGTCGGCATCAATGTGCAGACCAGCTTTGAGAAGGGCGTCAACTCGGTGTCGTTGGTACTTATTCGCTTTATGTTGGTTATGGTGCCGATCGTGTTTTTTATCAACGACTTTACTAAGGGCGACTGGCTGGGAGCTCTTTTGTTCGCTATATCAATAGCTGTTGGCCTCACGCCGGAGATGTTGCCCATGATTGTGACCACTTGCCTGGCCAAAGGCGCTGTTTCCATGTCCAAGAAAAAGACTATCATCAAGAACCTTAATTCCATCCAAAACTTGGGTTCCATGGATGTGCTCTGCACTGATAAGACGGGCACCATAACACAAGATAAGGTGGTCCTGGAATATCATCTGGATGTCCACGGCAATGGCGAGATTAGGGTTCTGCGCCATGCATTTTTAAATAGCTATTTTCAGACTGGGCTCAAAATAGCTATTTAAAAATGCATGG
>CALNBW010000234.1 GCA_937874815.1 uncultured Bacillota bacterium
CAGTTTTTCTGCCCTCGACTTCAAAACTGATGCCAAACTGCGGGCCGCTTTGCGGCAAGAGACTAAAGAAGCGACTCTGTTAATTGTGGCGCAAAGAGTTAGCACGGTTATGGACGCCGATCGCATTATAGTCTTGGATGGCGGGCGTATGGTGGGCATGGGAAAACACCGGGAGCTACTGCAAAACTGCCAGGTATACCGTGAAATTGTGGCCTCGCAGCTTTCTGAGTCCAGCGGTATGATGTCAACCCCCTAGAACAAGTGAATTGGAAATTCCTCGCGTGCTAAGCTTGTTGTTTTGTGAAAAAGGGGTACATCAAACTAGCCCAGTCAAAAAGCAAGGTTGTTGCCAGAATTTAACTGGGAATTCCGTACGGATTTAGCAAAGGGGGTTATGCCTTCGCTCTATTCACCTTCCTTTGAGGCGTGTAGAGTTGGTCGTTGCGTAGCAGCGCATCGACCAGACGCACAAGTTTTCTAGCGGTTAAGACGAGGGCGCGTTTGTGTTGGTGTTTAGGTACTTCATTATATTTTTTCCGGTAGTAGTTACCGAACTCCGGTTCACGGAGTCTTACCGAATTGGCAGCTTCAATTAGGTAATACCGTAGGAATCGGTTGCCGGAACGAATGCACTTTGTATCTTCGGCCTCGAAAGAGCCGGATTGATGCCTACGCCAGGCAAGGCCAGCGTACTTTGCTAGGGCAGCTTGGTCACTGAAACGGTCAATATCACCTATTTCAGCCAAGATACCGGCAGCATAGACTTGTCCTATGCCTGGAATAGAGCGCAGGCACGTGGCTTCAGGAATACCATCTAGAATGCGTTCAATCGCCTTGTCCAGCTCCTTAAGCTGGCTTTGGACACTGCGTATCGCTTGAATAGAAGTGCCCAGCACTAGGTCAATAGAGTCTTCCACTACCTTGGCAAGACGATACGATGCCCGCGCTGCTTTCTGAATGCAGCAAGCAACACGCTCAGGATTGGGGAAGCGGTTTTTTCCCTTCTCCTGAAGGTAGTCGGCTAGCTCGGCGACATCCATAGCGGCAATCTCGTCAAGGCTATACTTTTCAGAAAGCATCTCTAAGATGGCGTGGCCGAAGACGGAGCTCTCAACTTCCGTTAGAAAAGCATTGCATTTGTAAAACAGGTTCTGCAAGAAATACTGCTTTTCGCGCGTTAGATTATGCACTAGGTGAAACCGCATGCGTGTAAGGCGTTGTAGAGCAATATACTGCTCCTGCATCATAGCAGTCATATTGAGCCTGCCGAAACGCAAACGGTCAGCGATGAGCCAAGCATCAATGCGGTCTGTCTTCTGTAAATCCGCATAGGCTTCCTTGAACTTTCGTACAAGCTTAGGATTGATGGTAAAGACCTTGACCCTTCGCTCCTTAAGCAATGGATCCTCGTGCAAATACATGGCCGGATGCCAACTGTAGACGGAAGTAGCTTCAAGACCTATTTGGATCTCGCTGGTTTGCAGCTTGTCCGCTACAGAGACGATACGGTCACGTAAGAATGCAGCTCCGTTTAGATCGTTATTGACCTTGAACGAGTCTAGCGTGTTGCCGTCTAAGTTCATAAAACAGATTTCTAACTCTTTTGCACTAACGTCAATACCGACAAATAGCTTCAAGTGGACTCCTCCTTTCTTTGAGGAATTCAGGGACTGGACTCTTCAGGATGCCTCCGGCGCATTCGCTGATCAAGCACCCTCGCATATAAGAACTCGCTTCGGGCCATGGGCTGCCCCGACGCTGCTATAGTCGGGCATGGGTTACCGAAGGGTACAGCCAGCGGGTAAGAAGTTCAAGCGAGTGCCGGAGAAACAGACTCAAGATGTAGTCAAGGCTACAGGAGGAAAGAAGAATTGCCCCGAATGGTCCTCTAGTTCCATTGTCCGGAAGCATTCGGAAAAGTCCAGCCCTAGATTGTTTAAGATTAAGTTTTCAAGGTGCAAAGGGCAGTATACCATCAACCCTTGACACTGAGCCTCGCAGGCCGTGCTTTTGGGCCAGCGAGCCAGCTGCCCGCTAAAGCAGGGCGACTGGCCCCCGGCAGCAAGCCTAGCACGGCCTTACTCAGTGTCAAGGGCAAGCCGCCTAAAGGCGGTCGATTGGCTGGCATATGAGCTTAACACTAGTTTCCCTATTGGCGATAACAAAGTGTTGTTCTGGAAAAGAACTGGAAATTGTGAAGGCGCTTATTGGGCTCTGGAAAACTGGAAATTAGGCTCGAAGCTGCCTTCAAAAGATACTATACGAGGAGGATTATGAAATGATAGTGCTCGAAGCGAAAGCGGTCTCCAGGGTATATGGGG
>CALNBW010000235.1 GCA_937874815.1 uncultured Bacillota bacterium
TATCCTTGATAGCATCCCACTCGTCCAGCTCACGTCTCGGATTAACGCCATGAGCCGCATCCAGATACAGCTTGATGGCGATGTTGCTTAGTCCAGGGCCCTTATTATAGGTGCTAGGCTTAGTCCGATCGGCGTCTTGCTTCTCAGTTTCCAGCGTGCCGGTGTACTTAAACTCACCAAATGTATAGATGCGGTCGGGGCTTACGTCAAACGCCTTGGACGCAAAGACTGCAATTGGCATTCCATCACCACCTTAAAGCTTAGCTATAATCGTCCCGTCGCGCAGGTTATCCGCGTGAAACACCACTATTACCGTTTGGCCAATGGTTAACAGCCCCACATGTACTGCAGCCGGCAGCGGTGCCGAAACAGTATTGTCTCGGCCGGGGAATGTAACCCGCACTCGGCCGTCAACTTCAATACTTGATACTCGCCCTCGTAAAACCATTAGTATCCCTCCAATGGCCGCCGCAGGCGCAAATGCGTCCTATCGGCCACGAGGTTATGCCGCACTTGCTCGCAGTAATAGAGTCCATCGGCCATCCCCATATCGGTTACTGCAGCGATATTGCCAGCGGCTAACCCCGGGGCCAGGCGGATGGTGCAGAAGCCGGTGTGCTCGTGTTTATTCTTCGACCTCAGCAGTCCGCGGGAAAATCGCTCGGCCGTAGCCTGATCTGAGACATACAAATCATTGACTCTAAAAGTCGGCCCCGGGCCAACACGATACTCATAGCCTACTGTCCCGTAGCGCACGCTAGCGGCTCCGTATATCCCAGTCGAACGAGTCCAGAAGGTGAATTCACCGTCTAGATCTTCACGAGCTATGGTCAAACTTGACGGGGCAGCTTCCATGTCTCGTTCTGAAAAGATGACCACTCGGCCATCTGTAATTTTCAACGAATAGCCCTCTAGAGCACACCGGCTGGCGAGAAAAGCAAAATCGGCCTGCTCCCGCTGATCCACACGCTCATAGAGGTGATTAGTAAGACCATAATGCTCTAAGCGCAAGCCGTACCGGCTAGCCAGCTCATCTGCAATCTCTAATAGTCGCACCTGCTCCCAGCCCTGGGAACGTTCAGTCTTAGCTTCTTGGGGAAGAGAAAGCGCCCGAACGATAAACACGCCCCGGCGCTGTTCTAATTCATCTACATACATGACTCCAGAATTGAATCCATCCTTCTTAAGCTGCACCTGGTCATCTTTCTGTGGCTTCCACTGGCTCCATACATCTTGAGGATCATTAAAGCAAAGCTCAACGCTGTCAGCTACGCCACCGGCATTGTCCACTATCTCAGCGTGCCGAATATCAACTGATGGGGCAATATCTTTGCCCTGGTAGATCAACTGCATGCTATCACCTCTTCCACGGCGGCAAAGTGGCGGCAGCTTCCACGTCGATGATCGGGATCCGCAGTTCTACCCCGGCATCAAACACGAGTACATCAGAGTATTGAGGGTTGGCCTGCATGATAATGTGGGCCAACCCCTCTTCGTTGTAAGCATCAAG
>CALNBW010000236.1 GCA_937874815.1 uncultured Bacillota bacterium
AAAAAAACTTGGGTGAAAACGTAACGGCATTTGCTATCAAAAAGGCCCTTGCCTATCTTGACGAGGAACCGGAAATTGCTTTCCCTAAGCTGCTGGACTGGATGGATAAATTCGATAGGCACGATATAGTGCTAGAGCCGCGGCAGGCATTTCATCAGGTGCTCGATAATCCAGATAGTAACTGGTACCAACTGGTGATGAGCCTTTGGACTGACATTGACCCCGCTATCCGCAGAACTGCCTTTGAGAATTTCATCATTAATGCGACAGTGAATGGTGGTAAACGTCGCCTGAAGATGAAGGAGAAGTATGGCTGCAATATCCCTTGGGCCATTCTTATGGACCCAACCTCCGCCTGCAATCTACATTGCATTGGCTGTTGGGCGGCTGAATATGGGAACAAGCTGAACATGAGCTACGAAACGCTAGATAGTATCATTCGCCAGGGCAAGGAACTAGGTACATACATGTATATCTACTCCGGCGGTGAACCTCTGGTCCGTAAGGACGATATCATCCGGCTATGCGAGGCCCATCCTGATTGTGAATTTCTTGCCTTTACTAATGGCACACTCATTGATGAGGCTTTTGCCGACGAGATGCTGCGCGTCCACAACTTCGTGCCCGCAATCAGCGTAGAGGGATTTAGAGAGGAAACCGATGCGCGCCGCGGGGCGGGAACTTATGATGCGGTGGTGCGTGCCATGGAAATTCTTCAGGCGAAGAAGTTACCTTTTGGCGTGTCCTGTTGTTACACCAGCCAGAATACGGAGATCATCGGTAGCGAGGAATATTTCGATGACCTTATCGCCAAAGGCGCTAAGTTTGCCTGGTTCTTTACTTTCATGCCTGTCGGAGTAGGCGCTCCTGTCAGTTTGATGGCCTCTGCGGAGCAGCGAGAGTTCATGTATAAACAGGTGCGCGAATTCCGCAACACAAAGCCTTTGTTTACGATGGACTTCTGGAATGATGGCGAATACGTGAATGGTTGTATCGCTGGTGGCCGCTGTTATTTGCATATCAATGCTGGCGGCGATGTTGAACCCTGCGCCTTCATTCATTACTCGGACGCAAATGTCTATGATCATACGCTGCTGGAAGCCTATCAGAGGCCGTTGTTCATGCAGTATTATGCCAGCCAGCCTTTCAATAACAACCATTTGCGCCCCTGCCCTCTGCTAGATAACAATGGGGCTTTGGCCCAGATGGTGCATGCAGCGGGGGCTTGCTCTACCGACATTGAGCAAAAGGAAGATGTAGATGAGTTATGCGCCAAATGTAAGGACGCAGCTGCGCTTTGGGCACCGGTAGCTGAGCGTCTGTGGGATAAAGGTCATCATGTGCAGGTGGAACAAAAGGAGCAACAGTAGTAATGGCAGGTTATCAACTGATTACCGATGCAACTGCAGATCTCTCTTTGCCACTAATGCAGTCTTTGGCCGTAGAAGTGATTCCGATGGAGGTTATTGTGGAAGGAGCTGCCTATACTTTTGCCCCAGAGGGCGGCAGCATTACTCAGGAGGAATTCTTTGCGGCAATGCGTGAGGGGAAAAACGTAGGCACATCGCAGATTACGCCCGCGGTGTATGAGATGTACTTCGAGAAGCATCTTAGTGCCGGGGTAGATGTGCTCTATGTCTGCTTTTCTTCAAACCTGAGCGGCATGGCCGCTACCGCTAGCAGCAGCATGGAAGCATTAAGAGAGAAATATCCTAACCGAAAACTGATCTGTATTGACTCGCTCTGTGCCTCAGTTGGCGAAGGTTTTTTGGTTTATGCTGCGGCGCAGCTGAAGCAGCAAGGAATGGCAATTGAGGAACTAGCCGATTGGCTGCTACAGCATCGTTTGCGAGTTTGTCATTGGTTTACCGTGGCTGATCTCCAGCAGCTGCAACGGGGAGGCCGACTATCAGCAACTACGGCCAAGCTGGGGACAGCTTTAAACATTAAGCCGGTGTTGCATGTGGATGACGAGGGGCGTTTAGTCTATGCGGCAAAGACGCGGGGCCGCAAGAAATCACTTATAGCCTTAGCTGATCACATGGATGAAACCTGGACTCCCGAGCTGGGCAAGACGGTATTCATTGCTCATGGAGATGCGCTAGACGATGCGGAGTACTTAAAAAAACGGGTTCTGAAACGGCACGCAGAGGCGCAGGTTACGATACTACCTTTAGGCCCTGTAATCGGAGCCCATACGGGCCCTGGCGTAATCGCTCTCTTCTTTTTCGGCAGCCAGCGCTAGTATAGGCCATAGGGTGCTGCTAAAGGTCGTGGTCCTGCTCGCGCGCGTGTGGCCTGGCACTGTAGGTAGGTGCTTAGGCATCGACATGTGCTTTCACTATATCTTCGATATAGTTGCCGCACTAATTAGGGAAGCGAATTGCTGAAGCAATTCACTGGGC
>CALNBW010000237.1 GCA_937874815.1 uncultured Bacillota bacterium
AGTTCATGACGTTTCGAGAAATCGGAGGGATGCCCCATGATCACGGTTTTAAAGCGCCTTAAGGCAAGGGAATGGCTATTAGTATGTATCAGTTTGGTGTTTATCGTGGCACAGGTTTGGCTTGATCTGAAACTGCCAGATTACATGTCCGAAATCACTAGGCTAACGCAAACACCGGGAAGCGAAATGATCGACATCTGGAGATCCGGCGGCATGATGCTTCTCTGTGCGCTTGGCAGCCTCGTTTCTGCCATCATTGTCGGTTTCTTTGCCGCTCGCATTGCAGCATCCTTTTCCAGAGACCTGCGCAGCGACATGTTTGCCAAGGTAGATTCTTTTTCAACGGCTGAAATTGGCAAGTTTTCTACTGCCAGCTTAATCACCCGTTCAACCAACGATATTACGCAAGTGCAAATGCTTATCACCATGGGCTTGCAACTTGTAATCAAGGCACCAATTATGGCAGTCTGGGCGGTCACCAAAATTGCGGGCAAGGGTCTGGAATGGACGGCGGCAACAGGCGTAGTATTGCTCGCCATGATGGTCATGATTGCCGTGGTCATGGTTTTTGTGTTCCCGAAGTTTCGCAAGATGCAAATACTCACCGACAATATCAACCGGGTGACGCGCGAGAATTTAACCGGATTGCGTGTGGTGCGTGCCTATAACGCCGAGAGCTATCAAGAAGAAAAGTTTGAGAAAGCAAATGCTGAACTAACTGCAACGCAGTTGTACACCAGCCGGGCAATGGCGATTATGCTGCCGGTCATCTCCACTATGATGAGTGGGCTATCCCTCGCTATCTACTGGATCGGTGCCATCCTGATCGATAAAGCCGGCGTTACCGAAAAACTGACCTTGTTCTCAAATATGGTGGTTTTCTCGTCCTATGCCATGCAGGTGATTATGTCCTTCATGCTGATTGTCATGGTGTTTATCATGCTACCCCGCGCATCGGTAGCGGCAAAACGTATCAATGAAGTATTAGATACCGAACTAAGCATCAAATATGGTACAGTCACGCAAGGCAAGCCCGGTCTCATGGGCGAGGTTGAGTTCAGGCATGTGGGTTTTAAGTATCCAGGAGCTGCCGACTATGTGCTGCATGACGTAAGCTTTACAGCCAAGAAGGGTGAAACAATTGCCTTCATCGGCTCTACCGGTAGCGGAAAAAGCACTTTAATCAACCTAATGCCGCGTTTTTACGATGTGACTGAGGGCGAGATTTTGATTGATGGTGTCAATATCAAAGACTACAGCGAGGAAACACTGCACAGCAAAATCGGCTATGTGCCGCAAAAAGCGGTAATGTTTAAGGGAACGGTGGGCTCCAACGTTAATTTCGGCGATAACGCATCGCAAAATCAGTTAGATGATATTAAGCGTGCCATAAGTATTGCGCAGGGAACAGATTTTGTGGAGCAGATGGATGGACAGTACGATGGTGAAATCGCCCAAGGCGGCACCAACGTATCGGGTGGTCAGAAACAGCGGCTTGCCATTGCGCGGGCCATCTGCCGCAAGCCAGAGATCTACATTTTTGACGATAGTTTTTCGGCACTGGATTACAAGACTGACCGCATTTTACGCACTGCTTTAAAACAGGAAACAGCCGGCGTGACCAGCTTCATTGTAGCGCAGCGCATTGGAACGATTATGGATGCTGACCAGATTATCGTGCTCGATGAGGGAAAGGTGGTCGGCAAAGGTACCCATCAAGAGCTCTTGAAAACCTGTGAAGTCTATAGAGAAATTGCGTTATCGCAGTTAAGCGAGGAGGAACTAGCGTCATGAGTAGTATGGGAGGTCACGGACCCCGTGGAGGCTCTACTGAAAGGCCAGAACACTTTGGCGAAACAATGGGAAAGCTTGTGGGGTACTGCAAGCAATATCTGCCGACCATCTTAGTTGCCTTAGTATGCGCCGCGATCAGCACAGCTCTACAGATTATTGGCCCAGACAGAATCAAGGACCTTATCAACGAGATTGCCAAGGGGCTTCCCGCTCACGTAAACGGTGTTCCTGTATTGAACAGTATAGACATGACGACGGTTGCAAAGATTGCTTGGACCCTAGTAGTCTTCTACGCTTCCTCCATGCTGCTCAGCTTTGCGCAGAATTTCATGATGGCTACGGTTACGCAGCGGGTTTCCAAGAAAATGCGTACCGATATATCACAGAAGATTAACCGGCTGCCGCTAAGATATTTTGACAAGACCAGCTACGGAGATGTACTTAGCCGCGTAACCAACGATGTAGATGCTATCGGCCAAACTCTTGGGCAAAGTGTCGGCGGCTTAGTAACTGCGGTAACCATGCTTTTTGGCGCACTGATTATGATGTTCTATAATAGCTGGATCTTGGCGCTGACAGCCATTGGGTCGAGCCTGATTGGGTTTGTGTTGATGAGAAGTATCATGGGAAAAACCCAGAAGTATTTTGCCGCACAGCAGCGAGATCTCGGTATGATCAATGGCCACATCGAGGAAATGTACTCTGGCCATAACGTGGTGAAAGTATATAACTATTCTAAGGAATCTAGAAGGAAGTTTGAGGACATCAACGACAGGCTGTTCAGCAGCGCCTGGAGATCCCAATTTTTGTCGGGACTGATGATGCCGTTGATGGGGTTTGTGGGGAATTTCGGTTATGTAGCCGTGTGCGTGGTTGGGGCGGCCCTTGCTATGAATGGCACCATTACTTTTGGTGTGATCGTGGCCTTTACTATGTATGTGCGTTTGTTCACTCAGCCGCTATCACAGATTGCACAGGCCTTTAACAACCTGCAAAGAACGGCCGCGGCTGGGGAGCGTGTTTTTGAGTTCCTTGGCGAAGAGGAACTTGAAGATGAGAGCTACAAAAGCAGAAAATTGGAGGCAATTACAGGCGAAGTAGAGTTTAGGAATGTCAGGTTTGGGTATACGCCGGACAAAACCATCATCCATAACTTTTCGGCATCGGTTAAGGCCGGGCAGAAGGTGGCCATCGTTGGCCCAACCGGAGCGGGCAAAACGACGATGGTCAATCTACTCATGCGGTTTTATGAGCTAGATGGTGGCGAGATCTTGGTGGACGGAATACCTATCAATCAGGTGCCGAGAGAAAACGTACGCGAACATTTTGGCATGGTGTTACAGGATACATGGAGCTTTGAAGGTACAATCAAAGAGAATATCGTCTACAACAAGCCAAATGTGCCTGATGAAGAAGTTATTGCTGCCTGCAAAACTGTGGGCATTCACCATTTTATCCAAACATTGCCCGATGGATATAATACCATACTTAATGATAAGGCAAGCCTATCAGAAGGGCAAAAGCAGCTCATAACTATTGCACGCGCTATGATCCAGAACGCGCCACTATTGATTCTGGATGAAGCTACGAGTTCAGTCGATACCCGGACCGAGCGTATTGTCCAGCAGGCAATGGATAAGTTGACGGCCGGTAGAACCTCGTTCGTGATAGCCCATAGACTTTCTACTATTAAGAACGCCGATTTAATATTGGTCATGAAGGACGGTGACATCGTCGAAAGCGGCAGCCATGCTGAGCTGCTCGGAAGTGGTGGGTTCTATGCAGAG
>CALNBW010000238.1 GCA_937874815.1 uncultured Bacillota bacterium
GGTCAGGCCCATGCCAAAGCGGTGACCGAGGATGAACCAGAGGCGGAATAAGCCGAAAAGCAGTGCCCGTTCCTACGCGCTCTGGCTGCTAGGTAGACAGTCGTATACTGCCGCCCGGCTACGCGAGAGGTTGCTTCGCAGAGGCTATAACGAAGAAGAAGCAGACGATGCCGTCGCTTACTTACTGGAGATCAAGTACTTAGATGATGCCGCCTATGCAACCGGATTTGTGGTGGATCGCTCCTTGGCTGGACATGGGCCTCGCAAATTGCGTTGGGAACTGAAAAACCGTGGCGTTGATAGCAATGTGATTGAGGATGCTATTGCCAAGGTATCCCCGGAAACCCAGTTTGCCCAGGCAGAGCGGCTGGCGCAGCGCCGTTTGCGCGGCAAAGCTGTAGATGATCCTAAGGTGATTGCCGGCCTCTATCGCTACCTGCTGCAGCGCGGCTATGATTATACCTTGGTGGACGAGGTCGTGCAAAAGGTTAGGTATCATCTTGACAGAGACGTGCAAAATAGTTAAAATCTTGCTAGAGAGGGTATATAAGCGCCCCTTAAATCCGGGGTCGGCTTTGACTGGTATTGCAGCCAGAAAAGTGATTTTAGTCTTTTAGGCCGAGACACTCTCGGCCTTTTTTACAGTCTCGGGGTGTGGCCTTGCGGTATTATCTTTATTACGTATAGAACCCTTGCCGTATGGCGGGTTCATGGCCTCACCCCACGCTAACCAGCCTAGCCTTATCTTGGGAGCTTTATGCTCCTATTTCTGGGGTGAAGTACCTTGAAAACTAAAAAAGGAGGTTTAAGTTATAGATACTGGACAGATAATTTCGTTGGTAGTGATCGTAGTAGGTATCCCGCTAGCTGGAGTGGCTGGCTATTTATATCGCAAGAAGATTGCCGAACAGAAGATCGGCGGCGCTGAGCAAGAGGCCCTCCGCATAGTTGAGGATGCACAAAAACTAGCAGAGTCTAAACAACGTGAGTCTCTGTTGGAAGCTAAGGAAGAGGTACATCGCCTGCGTTCCGACTTTGACAAAGAAGTAAGGGATCGTCGGAATGAACTACAGCGCCTGGAGCGCCGGGTCATTCAGAAGGATGAGACGTTGGAACGCAAGCTCGAACAATTGGAGAAAAAAGAAGAGCAGGTACAACGCAAGAGCAACGAACTAGAGCGGCAGAAAGAGATGGTTAACGAGATTATCGCCAACCAGCAGGCTGAATTAGAACGTATATCTGGCTTAGGCTCTCAGGAGGCTAAGCAGATGCTTTTGGACAGCATTGAGAAGGACATTCAGCAGGAAGCAGCTATGCTGATTAAGGATATCGAAACCCAAGCTCGAGAAGAAGGAGAAAAACGAGCTCGGGAGATCATCACCCTCGCTATCCAGCGTTGTGCGGCTGATCATGTTGCCGAGACCACGGTTTCGGTGGTTGAATTGCCCAATGATGAGATGAAAGGGCGCATAATTGGCCGTGAAGGTCGTAATATCCGCACTTTAGAAACCCTAACGGGTATTGACTTGATTATCGATGATACACCAGAAGCAGTTATCTTGTCTGGCTTCGATCCTATTAGGCGCGAAGTAGCCCGCGTGGCACTGGAACGCTTAGTTTCAGATGGCCGCATTCACCCGGCGCGTATTGAGGAAATGGTGGAAAAGGCTCAGCGGGAAGTGGAGGCGCGCATTCGCGATGAAGGTGAACAGGCAACCTTAGAGGTTGGCGTTCACGGCTTGAACCCCGAGCTGATCAAGTTGCTAGGACGCTTACGTTTCCGAACTAGTTACGGACAGAATGTCCTTAAGCACTCGGTTGAAGTCGCCCACTTGGCCGCTATTATGGCTGCTGAGCTAGGGGCTGATGTGAACTTAGCTAAGCGAGCTGGTCTCTTACACGATATTGGCAAGGCTATCGACCACGAAGTCGAGGGGCCCCATGTGACCATCGGCGCTGATATTGCTAAGAAGTATCGCGAGCAACCGGCAATTGTACATGCTATTGCTGCTCATCACAATGATATTGAGCCGCAGAGCATCGAGGCTGTTTTGGTGCAAGCTGCTGACGCAGTATCGGCAGCCAGGCCAGGTGCCCGCCGCGAGAGCTTAGAGAGTTACATTAAGCGTCTGGAGAAGTTGGAGGAGATAGCCGATTCCTTCGACGGTGTGGAAAAGACATACGCCATCCAAGCAGGCCGAGAAATTCGTATTATCGTTAAGCCTGATAAGGTGGATGACTTGTCTTCAGTGCGTATCGCGCACGATATTGCCAAGAAGGTGGAAAGCGAGCTAGATTACCCGGGACAGATCAAAGTAACTGTCATCCGGGAAACAAGAGCTGTAGACTACGCGAAATAGCGGCGGATTATCCGCCGCTATTTCTTTACCAAGGAGTGTGTTCCATCTGCCTGGGGAGGTAGAATAAGAAGAAGACGCCAGCCAGGTGTTTAGCGGGCGACGGTGGAGATTCTTGAAAGGGGCGAGGTTATGCTCGGTATACTTTTTATTGGAGATGTTATTGGCAGACCAGGCCGGCAAAGCTTACCTGCGTTTATTGGCAAGGTGAAACGGCAGCATCAGGTTGATTTAGTAATCGCTAACGGCGAAAATTCTGCCGGGGGTACAGGTATTACCCGTGATGTGGCCCAGGAACTGTTTCATGCCGGTGTAGATGTCATCACCAGTGGCAACCACATTTGGGACAAGCGGGAGGCCCTAGATCTATTGGATGAAGAAAAGCGCATTATCCGTCCCGCCAACTATCCTCCCGGGGCACCGGGACAAGGCAGCATCGTGGTGGAGGTTGGCTTGCCCCCTCGCCGTGTGTTCATTGCCAATCTTTGCGGGCGTGCCTTTATGCCCGAGCTAGATTGTCCTTTCCGCACCATCGACCAGGTTCTGGCGGCTAATGCCCGCCCCAACGATATCGTGATAGTTGATTTCCATGCGGAAGCGACGTCT
>CALNBW010000239.1 GCA_937874815.1 uncultured Bacillota bacterium
TATCGTAGCCGGTTCTCCTTATCAACTGCAGTTACCTTTACCGTTTCAGCTGAGTGTTAGTGCTGATCAAGCGGGCCTGGTCGTTAACGATAGGGCCTTGAATCCCAATCAGGCTGTGAGGCAAAAAGGGCGCTGCTCTCTATTTTCTCCCGAACCGACTGAAGTTAAGCTCAGGTTTCGCCTGTTTGGTTTCCTGCCGCTAGGCGGTTTGCGGGTGAATGTGGTGGAGCCGATACGCGTAGCACCGTCGGGGCATTCCATCGGCGTGACCATTCGCGCCACGACCATGGTCGTAGGCCACGGAGCCATCAAGACGGAAGCAGGGATGGTGCAGCCTAGCAAAGATGCTGGTTTGCGGTTGGGAGACCTCGTCTTGGTGGTAAACAAGCAAGAGAATCCTTCGGTGGCGCAAGTCTCTCAGGAAATCGAACGTTCGGGGCGGAATGGGCAGCCCGTAGTGTTAGTGGTTAAGCGGGGCGAGGAGCAACTCCGACTCGAGGTGAAACCTGTTTACTGTTTGGATAGCCATGGCTGGCGCATCGGGCTTTATATCCGTGACGATGCAGCCGGCGTCGGCACCCTAACTTTTGTTGATCAAGAAAGCAAAACCTTTGGTGCCCTCGGGCATATCATTGCCGATGCGGAGACGAATCAGGCACTAGAAGTGCAGTCGGGAAAAATCGTACGTTCGCGCGTTACTGCTATTGAGCAGGGTCGCACCGGTTTTCCGGGCGAGAAGCGTAGCATTATCGTAGATGAGGATAAGGTCCTCGGCCATTTCACAGCAAATACTGGTATTGGTATTTTTGGTGACATTGTGGAAGACATCACCCAGGGTACGAATCAAATGCCGGTGGCCCTCGTTGATGAGATTGTTCCAGGCAAAGCAGAAATTCTGACAGTGATTGAGAATGAAAAAGTGGAGCGTTTTGAAGTTACGATTGTGCGGGTGATTAAGCAGTTTTCCCCTAGCGGCAAGGGGTTGGTGATCAAGGTAACCGACCCCGCCTTGCTAGCGAAAACGGGCGGGATTGTGCAAGGAATGTCTGGCAGCCCTATTATCCAGAATGGCCGCTTGGTTGGGGCGATTACCCATGTTTTTGTGAACAAGCCCGATTCAGGGTATGGGGTTTTTGCCGAATGGATGGTGCGGGAATCAGGACTGTTGGAGAAGCGGGAAGAGCTGGCGCCTACTTTCTTCTATCGGCGTTTCTTAAGGCAAACAGCGGGTCGTGGACCCGCTTTTTTATTTGCGTGGCTGAAATGTCAAAGTATTGGCAGGAGGGAGCGCCCTGCATGTCGAATAGAAAATAGGTCAGCAGTTTTGAGAGGGAGGGGCGATAGTGAAGTGGGTGAAGAAAAGAGCATTCGCGTACT
>CALNBW010000240.1 GCA_937874815.1 uncultured Bacillota bacterium
GTGCGGCAACTATATCGGAGATATAGTGAGAGCACATGTCGATGGCTAAGCACCTCCCTACAGTATCAGGCCACACGCGCGCGAGCAGGACCACGACCTTAACCCCTGTCTGAGCGGGGGCTTTTTTTATTTGACTGTAATGATGCCTTTTTATAGAATGAAGGGCAGGTACACAGGCAAGAGATCGGAGGAGAAAACATGCTCCCTAAAGTGATGACTATCTTTGGCACCAGGCCCGAAGCCATAAAAATGGCCCCTCTAGTCAAGGCCTTGCAGGCTAGCCCGCATCTACAGGCCGTCACTTGCGTCACCGCCCAGCATCGGGAGATGCTAGACCAAGTTCTAGATTTATTCGCAATCACTCCAGACTATGATCTGGACATCATGCGCCAGCGCCAAAGCCTTAACGGGACACTGCGCCGCGCCTTGGCCGGCCTAGAAGAAGTCTTTGAACAGGAGAACCCCGACTTGGTGCTGGTGCACGGCGATACCCTAACTACTTTCGCAGGTGCCCTAGCTGCCTTCTATCGGAAGACAGCTGTCGGCCATGTCGAAGCTGGCCTACGCACTTTTGACAAGTATCTACCCTATCCAGAAGAGATCAATAGACGCTTAACTGGCGTGCTAACTGACCTGCATTTTGCTCCTACCAGCGTGGCCCGCGACCATCTGTTAGCCGAAGGTGTGTCGCCAGAGAGCATTTTTGTTACCGGTAATACCGTAATCGATGCTCTGCGCACCACTGTCCAGGACGACTATACCTTTACCTGTCCACAATTACGACAGCTAGACCCCGCCCTACGGACCATTGTAGTCACTCTACATAGACGAGAAAACTGGGGCGAGCCGATTGCAGCGGCTTGCCGCGCCATCAAACGCCTTTTGCAGGAAGTGCCGGATGCTCAAGCAGTTTTCCCGGTCCATCTTAACCCAGTAGTACGAGAAACTGTTGTTGCTAGCTTGGGCGAGCAAGAGAGGGTGCTACTCATTGAGCCTCTGATTGCCACCGATTATCATAATCTGCTGGCCCGCTCTTACCTGGTGCTTTCCGATTCTGGTGGCGTGCAAGAAGAAGCGCCGTCCTTAGGCAAGCCAGTATTAGTGGTGCGTACTGTCACTGAAAGACCAGAGGCGGTTGCGGCAGGAACAGTGCGTCTAGTCGGGATTGATGAAACTGATATCTATAACGCCGCTTTCAACTTGCTTACCGACCAGGCCGCCTACCAGGCGATGGCACAGGCTAAGAACCCTTATGGTGACGGCCATGCGTCAGAACGCATTGTTAAGGCCATAGAGTATCATTTTGGTTTGAATAGCACCCGTCCAGAAGACTACGTTTAAAGCCGATTTATACTGGGGGTTAACTTTTTCACAATGCAGGGAGTGGGTTACAGAAGGCGAATTAAAAGGTTAGCAAGATCCTGTATACAGTATACCCGCCCTCGCGCAGGAGCAGGACCACGACCTCTAGTTTGTTAGTTCTACTGTAGGTGGCAATAATAAGCAGGGTGATGTTATGTGGCGCCAGTTGCTTTTGGCCTTAAGCTTAGTGATGGAATTGGGACTATCCATAGTTATCAGCGCTGGCTTAGGTTGGTGGGTAGGGCTTTGGCTAGATGCGCACTTAGGTTATAATGGTATCATCTCCATTATTGGGTTAGTTGCCGGATTGGTTAGCGGCTTTCTGCTTGCTTACCGACTGCTGCAACGCGTATTGTCAGGTGGTGGTTTTGGAGATGGATAATTGGACAAGCGTCCCAGAAATGCTCCGCTCTGTGCGCCTATCAGTGCTCAAGATAGCTGGAGTCCTTATTCTGCTGGCTATTGTGGGCCAAGATTTTGCCAGTGCTTTCGGTTTCGCCATTGGCGCAGCCTTATCACTGTGGCAGTTTGGTCGGCTGGCCAATTCTGTGGGCAAGTCAGTACAGATGTCCAAAGAAGCAGCGCAGGTGTATGCAGCCACCAGTTATGTCGTGCGGTACCTTACCCTAGCCGCATTACTGGCCCTAGTGTATTTCTCTAAGGGCATAAATTTCTATGCTGCGATTCTAGGGGTACTTCTAGTGAAGATTGTCATCGTCGGCCGCGCAGTAGGGCAAGCTGTGCGCGAGGGAGGCAGTGCCTATCTGCGGCAACTGGCCGGTAGACGGGGGCAGAAGGGGGGAGATTCGTAATGGATGAGATTTTGCGGGCCCCAACAGTTTATTTCAACCTAGGACCTATCGAAATTAACGAAACGATAATAGGCTTATGGGTAATTTCGGCCATTTTGATAGTGGCCGGCATTGTATTCAGCAGGGGATTCAAATGGCTGCCTGAGGGGCGGCAAAACGCAGTAGAGATGCTGGTGGAGGGTATCGATTCCATGGTGGTTTTCATCATGGGTGAGTCGCGGCGCTATTTTACGCCTTTCATCGGGACCTTAATGCTGTTGATTTTGCTAGCCAACACGGCCGGCCTTTGGTCTTTCGGCCTGTTACGGCCGCCCACTGCCGACGCCAATATGACTTTAGGCCTAGGGATATTGGTATTTATTACAATCAATGCCTATGCGATTAAGGCCAATGGGTTAAAGGGTTACATTAAAGGCTTCTTCCAGCCTTTCGTACTATTTTTACCCATGAACTTGTTCGGCGAATTAGCCAAGCCGATATCGCTAGGCTTCCGTCTGTTTGGTAACATTTTTGGCGGTTTGGTTATGGGCGGGCTCATCTACCAAGCGGTTCCTTTTTTGATACCGATCCCGCTACATATTTACTTCGACCTATTTTCCGGGGTATTGCAGACCGCTGTTTTCTCCATCTTGACCATGGTCTTCATTTCTATGGCCATGGACTAATTAACATTCTGTAGGCGCTTTGAAAGGAGGGACAAGAAATGGAATGGAACGCATTTGCAGTCGCAGCTTTTGGTCTTCTCGGTGCTGGAATTGGTATGATCGCCGGTTTTGGCCCTGGCGTCGGCCAAGGTTATGCTGCAGGTAAGGGAGCAGAAGCAGTCGGGCGTCAACCTGAGGCCCAGCCAAAGATTATGTTGACCATGATTTTGGGTCAGGCTATTGCTGAGACTACCGGTATCTACTCTTTGATCATTGCTTTCATGCTCATCGGTTTAGCTCGTGCCGTCATCGGTTAAGAGCTGCGTATAGGCTGGGCTGTCCCAGTGAGCTGTGGGCAGCCCCAGTTACTATCGGCGTAGAAGGCAGCCACCCTAGCCTTTAAGTCAAGGAGGCCATGGCTAATGGTTGATATAAAGATTCCTCAAATTGTTTTCGTTATCGTGAACGTAGTAGTGTTGTATTTGGCTCTGCGTCACTTCTTTTTCCGCCCCGTGCAAGAGTTTCTAAACAAGCGGGCGGAACATGTCAAGAACGAAATTGAAGCAGCTGAAGGCAGTCGGGCTGAAGCGGCCGAGCTAGTAGCTACCTATGAAGCAAAACTGCGCGAGGCCAAAGATGAGGCGCGGCAGATTATCGAGGACGCTGGTAAACAGGCTGCCAGTGCACGGGCCGAAATTGAGGGCCAGGCCCGCGAGCAGGCAGACTTGATGATCAAGCGGGCTGAAAAAGAGATCAGCTTAGAGCGCGATAAAGCGCTCGCTTCCTTGCGGGATGAAATTGGAGAGCTGTCGTTGTTAGCGGCAGGTCATTTGTTGGGGCAAAAAATGGATCCCGAGACCGATCAGCGGCTAGTGCAAGAATTCATCACAGGGATGGGCAAAATCCATGTCCAGTAAAGTAATTGCTGAACGCTATGCGCGGGCCCTGATGGCAGCTGCTAGCGATCAATCGCTAGTAGAGGCCGTCGCAGACGATTTGGCCGCCCTCATGCAGGCGCTAGCACAGAGCCCAGAGTTCGAGCAACTCTTTTTTCACCAACACTTAGCGCCAGCTAAGAAGCAGGAGCTGTTGCAATCAATTCTTGCAGGGCTACTCCAGGAGCAGATTACTCGCAATTTCATTTTGCTGCTGTGGCAGAAGAAAAGAGGGAGCGAGTTGCCCGCCATCGTCGCCTCTTACCAAGCCGCTTTGCGGCAGTTAAGGGGAGAGCTGGTAGCGGAAGTAACCACGACCCGGCAATTGGGCGAGAGCGAATTACGGCAATTAGGCGAGCAGATCAAAACGCTGACGGGTTGCCAGGCTGTAGAATTGCAGACCAGAATCGATAAGTCCATATTAGGCGGCTTGATACTTAGGATTGGCGACAAGGTTTATGATGGCAGCTTAGCCCGCCGCTTGCAGCAGCTGCGCCAAAAACTATTGCAGGCACAAGTTCATCAGTCAGGGGTGAGTAGTTGATGCGACTAGGACCTGAAGAGATCAGTTCCATATTAAAAAAACAAATCGAGCAATTTCAGACGACTATCACTTTAGACGAAGTCGGCTATGTGCTGCAAGTCGGTGATGGTATTGCCCGACTCTACGGCTTGTCGGAAGCAATGTCGGGCGAGCTATTAGAGTTTCCCGATGGCACCTTTGGTATGGTGCTCGACTTGGGGGAAGATAACGTCGCCTGTGCGATCTTGGGCGATGATAGAGATATTAGAGAGGGCGATTTAGTTCGCCGCACAGGCCGCATTGTGGAAGTGCCTGTGGGTGATGCCATGATCGGTCGGGTGGTTAATCCCTTGGGGCAACCGCTCGATGGCAAGGGCCCTATCCAATCTGACAGATCGCGGCCGGTAGAGGTTATAGCTCCGGGGGTTATCGCCCGCGAGCCAGTTAATACCCCGCTACAAACGGGTATCAAAGCTATCGACTCCATGATTCCCATCGGGCGCGGGCAACGGGAGCTAATTATCGGTGACCGCGGTACAGGTAAAACAGCTATTGCTGTGGACACGATCATCAATCAAAAGGGACAAGACGTCATTTGTATCTATGTGGCTATTGGGCAGAAAGCGTCTACGGTGGCCCGCATTGTGCGGACGCTCATCGAAAGAGATGCTATGGATTATAGCATTGTCGTTTCGGCAACCGCCTCTGACGCGTCCCCGCTGCAGTTCTTAGCCCCTTACGCCGGCTGTGCTATTGGCGAAGAATTTATGTGGCAAGGCAAGGATGTGCTGATTATCTATGATGACTTATCTAAGCACGCAGTTGCCTATCGCGCCATGTCCTTACTTATCCGCCGCCCACCGGGACGCGAAGCCTACCCTGGCGACGTTTTCTATCTGCATTCCCGTCTGCTAGAGCGGGCTGCTAAGCTTTCTAGTAAGAACGGCGGTGGCTCGATCACTGCTTTACCGATTATCGAAACCCAGGCTGGCGACGTATCAGCCTACATTCCAACCAACGTTATTTCTATTACTGACGGGCAGATCATCTTAGAGAGTGACCTTTTCTATGCTGGTTTCCGGCCAGCAGTGAACGCAGGCCTCTCTGTTTCGCGTGTCGGTAGTAAGGCGCAGGTTAAGGCCATGCGTCAGGTGGCAGGGCGTCTGCGCATAGATCTGGCCCAATACCGCGAATTAGCAGCCTTTTCTCAGTTCGGCTCCGGGCTGGATCGAGCTACTCAGGCCCGCCTCAACCGGGGTGAGCGTTTACAGGAGTTACTCAAGCAACCCGAAGCGGTGCCGATGCCAGTTGAAGAGCAGGTGGCAGTGCTCTATGTTGGCATTAATGGGCATCTTGACGACATCGAAGTTGCCCGTGTATCCCAATTTACCGACGAATTCGTGCGCTACTTGCGCAAGTCACGACCAGAAGTCCTCAAGAAGATTCGTACTGAAGCTGAACTAAAACCGGATACGGTACAGGCGTTAGAGGATGCAGTCGCCGATTTTAAACGGGTGTTTTCCTAGTGCATTCAGTCGAATGAGGAAGGTGAGGTGACGAATAGTGGCTACCATGCAGGATATCCGCCGACGCATTAGGTCGGTGAGAAATACCCAGCAGATCACGCGCGCCATGAAGATGGTGGCTGGTGCCAAACTACGCCGGGCCCAACGCTCCTTGCTTGCAGGCCGGCCTTACTCCGACAAGATGGAGGAAGTTTTGGCCCGTTTAGGTGCTCATGTTGATACCTCGCTCCATCCCCTTCTGGCGCAGCGTGATGTTAAGCGCACGGGCTTTGTGGTCATTACTGCCGACCGAGGTTTGGCCGGCGGCTTTAGTGCCAGCGTGATCCGCGCAAGCCTGCAGGAGATGAAGAAATACGATCCCAGCACCGTCGGGTTGATTACCGTTGGCAGCAAAGGCCGGGACTATTTCCAGCGCCGCAACTATGATTTAATGGGTGATTTTGTGGGCCTAGGTGATGAGCCTTCGTTTGCTGAGGCCAGTTTAATTGCCAATTCGCTCACCGAGTTGTATCTCAGTGAGTTATTGGATGAGGTTTACCTTGTCTATCCGCAATTTATTAACGTGATTACACAACGGCAAACAGTAACTCGACTTTTACCTTTGTCAGCCCCCGAAGCAAAATCAGGTGGTCCGGTTTCGGAGTATTTATTTGAGCCAACGCCAGAAGCAGTGCTTGATGAACTGCTGCCTCGTTATGTGGCTACTCTGGTTTATAGAGCGCTCTTAGAGGCCAAGACTAGTGAAGAAGGGGCGCGTATGACAGCAATGGAGGCAGCGACTAAGAACGCCGATGAGATGATTAGTAAACTTACACTTAGCTTTAACCGTGCCCGTCAGGCCAGCATCACGAGCGAGATTTCCGAGATCGTAGCTGGCGCTGAGGCACTGAAGTAAGGAGGTCTAGCCATGAAGCACGGGGTGATCAGCCAGGTTACTGGGCCGGTTGTCGACGTAAAATTCCCCGAGGGCGAGCTTCCCAAGATTCTGGATGCTCTGCGCATAGAAGCAACTTTGCCTAGCGGCACCCAGATTGACTTAACTGTAGAAGTCATGCACCATCTTGGCGACAATACGGTACGCTGTGTCGCTATGTCATCTACCGATGGTTTGGTGCGTGGCATGCAGGTGACTCACTTGGGCGGCCCCATTAGCGTGCCTGTAGGACGTGGGACCCTAGGGCGCATAGTGAACGTACTAGGGGAGCCAATTGATGAAAAAGGGCCGATTGAGAGCGAAACCAGATTGCCGATTCACCGGCCTGCCCCTTCGCTAGAGGAAATGGAACCGACCACGGAAATGTTGGAAACAGGCATTAAGGTTGTTGACCTGCTTTGTCCTTATGCCCGTGGTGGTAAAATTGGTCTCTTCGGAGGTGCCGGTGTAGGCAAAACCGTCTTGATCATGGAGTATGTTCGCAACATCGCCACTGAGCATGGTGGATTTTCTGTCTTTGCCGGCGTGGGCGAGAGAACGCGCGAAGGTAATGACCTATATCTGGAGATGACCGATACGGGGGTTATCGACAAGACCGCTATGGTTTTTGGTCAGATGAACGAGCCGCCAGGCGCACGTATGCGTGTCGGACTGACGGGACTAACCATGGCCGAGTATTTCCGTGACCAAGAAGGGCAAGACGTGTTGCTCTTTATCGATAATATTTTCCGTTTCGTGCAAGCTGGTTCAGAGGTTTCCACCTTGTTAGGCCGGATGCCATCAGCTGTTGGTTACCAGCCGACTTTGGCCACTGATATCGGTGCTTTGCAGGAGCGCATTACGACCACTAAAAAGGGGTCCATCACGTCAGTGCAAGCCATCTATGTACCAGCTGACGACCTTACCGACCCGGCTCCGGCCACAACTTTTGCTCACTTAGATGCTACTACAGTGTTGTCGCGACAAGTAGCAGAACTTGGGCTCTATCCGGCAGTTGACCCGCTCGACTCTTCATCACGTATTCTCGACCCGCGTTATGTGGGCCAAGAGCACTATGACGTGGCCCGCGGCGTGCAGCAAGTGTTGCAGCACTATCGCGAATTGCAGGATATCATCGCTATTCTGGGCATGGACGAGCTATCGGAAGAAGATAAATTAACGGTTGCTCGCGCTCGTAAGATCCAGCGCTTCTTGACTCAGCCGATGTTCGTGGCCGAACCATTCACTGGCCAGCCAGGAGTATATGTGCCAGTGCAGGAGACGGTGCGTGGCTTCCGCGAGATTCTTGACGGTAAGTATGATGATATCCCGGAAGAGGCTTTTATGATGGTCGGTACCATCGAGGAGGCTGTCAAGAAAGCCGAGGCTATGAAAGAGGACGACAAATGAGCTCGCTGCAGCTGGAAATAGTTACTCCTGAGCGCACAGTATTTAGTTGCGAGGCGAACATGGTCGTGGCTCAGACTATAGATGGGCAAATTGGCGTTCTGCCCGGTCATATTCCCTTGGTAACGCCGCTAGCAACTGGCGTGATGCGCGTGCAGGTGGGGCCAGAGCAGGAGCAGAAGTTGGCCATTAGTGGTGGTTTCCTCGAAATGAGCCCAGATAACAAGCTAACTGTTTTGGCCCGAACCGCTGAGCTTGCCGAGGAAATCGATGTAGACCGAGCACAACAGGCCCTTGCTCGGGCGGAAGAGCGACTCAACAGTAAATCAGAGAATATTGACATGGTGCGCGCTGAAACCGCCATGCGAAGAGCCTTAACACGCTTGCGGGCAGCCGGTGCCGAGGACCAGCGGCATGGCCAATGATGCCAAGGTCCACCAGCAGGCGTAATGATGTGGCGGTGGTGATCACTACTACCGAACCGCACAAACAGGATGAAGTATTCATAGAACCGGGGAGAAGATAACTCCTCGGTTTTTGCTTTCCACGTTTATTCCTGCGCTAAATGGTCATACTGTTAGCTGGAATTATTGTATGGGGGGAAAGCAAATGCGTAAGTTTGCCGCAATACTGTTCGCTAGTATGTTGCTTTATGGAAGTGGCGTCGCTATTCAGGCCTATAAGGCCACGCCGCAGATCGATTTGGCGCAAGTATTGGCTGATACCGGTGCCGCCTTATTGGAGGCTACCGTTGATGCTTGGTGTGAGGTAAAAGAGCCGATCCATACACCCGAAGATGCGGGGCGCATTCTCAGTAAAGTGTTAGCCGGCATGGGCTTAGCCGATGTAGGGCCTATTCAACTGGAGAGTATCAGTGCGGCAGAAGAGTTTGGCCAGATTACTATGCGCGAAGCCAAAGTGGAGGCCCACTTAGCTGCTGGAATAACTCTTCTAGCGGCTGTCCAATCAACCGAAAGCGAAGGCCAGCAAGATACCTACCTGATGCTTAGCCTCTATGATCGGTCCGCCCGGCCAGATTTGCATGCCATGTATGCCTTACTCACCCGGGGAACAGCCACTTTAGGGGCGAAACCGGAGCATGCTACCCAGCTGGTGGGCGTTTTGGAGGGACAGCTTTCTTCTGAACAGGTGGCCGAGCTAGTGGCTCAAATTATGCGGGGCACAGAAGCCGAGATGAAGAATATCTACCAGAACGGACCTTTAGTATCTGTCAGTGGCTATTCCGCGCGCCTAGACACCCATATCTATGGCAAAGGACTAGCTAATATCAACCTCGCCATGCGCTACAACGCAGATGAGAACAACACGCGGATTTACTTGGGCTGCCCTAGTGTCTGGGAGTCCATTTAAGAGAGAATCCATGACTAGCATTCTCATTCAAGGGGGGCAGCAATTGCAGGGCCACGTGACGATTAGCGGTGCCAAGAATGCAGCGCTGCCAATTTTGGCCGCATCCGTATTAGCAGCAGTCGGCGAGAGTCGGTTGACGCCAGTTCCTTGGCTAAATGACGTCATGGTCATGCTTGATTTGCTCCAATCATTGGGGGCGCAGGTTGAAACCGATGGTGTGGGCACCGTTTTTGTGCGGGCCCACGATCTGCCGGGCTGGGAAGCTCCCTACGAATTGGTTAACCGTATGCGGGCATCCGTGTTAATCATGGGGCCGCTTTTGGCCCGTTTGGGCAGGGCCCGCATTTCCTTGCCAGGGGGCTGCGCCATCGGCAGCAGGCCTATCGATTTACACCTAAGAGGTTTTGTGGCCTTAGGGGCTGAGGTGAAGTCGAACCACGGCTATGTGGAAGCCAGCGCCAAGCAGTTACGGGGGGCTCACATCTATCTTGACTATCCCAGCGTAGGGGCAACCGAGAACATCATGATGGCTGCTACCTTAGCCCAAGGAACTACCGTTTTGGAAAATGCGGCAGCCGAGCCGGAGATCGTGAACCTGGCCCATTTTCTCAATAATATGGGTGCACGGGTTTCTGGTTTTGGTACGGATCGCATTGAAATCCAGGGAGTAGAGCACTTAGCCGGTGCAGCGCAAACCATCATCCCAGACCGTATTGAAGCAGCCACCTATCTCATAGCGGCCGTGCTGGGGCAAGGCAGAGTGACAGTTTCACCGGTTGATTGCTCCAGTTTACAGGCCGTCCTGGCCAAACTGCGCCAGGCTGGCTGTAATATTGTCAGCGAGCAAGAAAATACGCTAACTGTGTTGCCTACGAGCGCCCTCAAGGCCATTGATGCGCAGACAATGCCCTATCCCGGTTTTCCTACCGATCTACAACCCCAATTGTTAGCATTGCTGACCCAAGCCAATGGTGCCAGCTTGATCACCGAAACCGTCTTTGAAAACCGTTTTCAGCACGTGCCTGAGCTTTGCCGCATGGGGGCCCAGATAAGAATAAGCGGCCACCAGGCCTTAGTGCGGGGGCCTAGCCCGTTGACCAGTGCCACTGTAGCCGCCAGCGACTTGCGCGCCGGCGCGGCTTTAGTGTTAGCGGGCCTGGTAGCCAATGGGCAAACAACCGTCACTAATGCCTTTCACATCGACCGCGGCTATGAACAAATTGTGGAGAAACTGCGCGCGCTGGGCGCAATTATTGAACGTATTCCTGATTGATCCGGGGTACTCCGCCCTCCCCACGCCTTAGGGGTATCTGTAGGGGCGAGACCCTGTCTCGCCCTTTCTCAGTGCCCACAATTCGCTCAGTCATATTTCCGAGGCCCGTCCAATATCTATTAGGTGAAGTGAACTTGAGTCAAGGGGGGCCCGAACCCAGTGCGACCAGTGCTTGGACTATTCCTAGGGGTTACTTTAGTGATTCTCATTTTGCCAGCAATGATTGTGGGTAGCTGGGAGAAGGTGGCACCAACTCCGATCGTGCAACCAACAGAGACCAAGATTCAACTCTATGTTAGCGGCAGTAAGCAACTCATCTCTATCAGCCTAGAGGAATACGTGAAGGGTGTGTTGGCGGCGGAAATGCCCGCCTCTTTTCATCTGGAAGCACTAAAAGCCCAAGCTGTTGCCGCGCGTACCTACGCCGTCAAACGGGCTAGCGCTTTTGGTGGCAAGGGTTGCGACGCCCATCCCCAGGCCGATCTCTGCGATGACCCCGGCCACTGTCAAGCCTGGCTGCCAGCCGCCGAACTACAGACCAAGTGGGGTATGCTTGAGTATCAGAATTACTGGAGCAAGATCTGCCAAGCAGTGGACTCCACAGCGGGCGAGATAATCACTTATCAGGGAGTAGTTATTGATCCCCTCTTCCATTCAACTTGTGGCGGACGCACCGAAGCTGCCGATGCTGTCTGGCAGCAGCCCTATCCCTATCTGGTGCCAGTGGAATGCCCTTACTGCCAGCATTCGCCTAAGCTAAAAACCGAACAACGCTATAGTTTAGCAACCTTTGCAGCCACTTTGCATGGGCTCGATGGCTCAATCGCTGTCACAGCGCAAGCGCTGCAGTCCAAGTCGTCAAGTTTTGCTATATCTAAGCAGACTGCGACCGGCAGGGTAGACACTGTCACCCTCGGTGGAAAGAGTCTGAAAGCTACCACGGTGCGCTCTGCGCTAGGGCTAAACTCCACCCGTTTCAGCCACAAGGTCGAAGGCGACCAGATTGTTTTTTCTGTGCAAGGTTACGGGCACGGGGTGGGCATGTGCCAGTATGGCGCCGACGGCATGGGGCAGGCAGGGTATGATTACCGGGCCATTTTGAAGTATTACTATCACGGAACACAGACAACCAGAATTCGCTAGGTGGCTAGTTTTGTTCTCCGTTAATTAGCATCAAGTAATAATCCTCTTGTCGAAGATAGTCTTATTCTGTCGAATAGCGTATAATAATTATGACTAGACGGATGTTTTTCCCGCTGGTACGGTAAAAAGAGGTGATTAAATGCAATCTGTGTTACGCAGTAATGATAGGCAACAACAGCATTTGTCTCTGCAGATGAAACAAGCCCAAATCGCCTGGGTAATGGAGAATATCCCCGGCGGGCTAATTGCTATAGATAATCAGGAGACCATTACTTTCTTTAGCTGTCCTGCTTTTAAGGGTTTAGGTTGCACGCCCGCCACTATGCTGGGTCACCATATCAGCGTTTTTCACCAGCGTTTTGGCGCTCCTAGCGAAACCTCGCCCTTGCTAGATGCTTTACATAAAGGAACTGAATCGCGGCGTGTCAGCCATCGCCTTGGGCGCTACTTCGAGGCAGTGAATAGTCCCTTAGTGGATGAGCAGGGTGAAATCCAGGGCGCGGTATGCTTGTTTATTGACGTTACCGAGAGGGTCCTGCAGGACCGTGAGTTAAAACGTCTGGAGAAGGCGCAAATGGTGGGGCAATTGGCAGCGAGCCTTAGCCATGAAATCCGCAACCCTCTGGCCATAGTGCGGGGGCATCTGCAGTTCCTGAGTACTACAGAAGAACAGGCAGCGTTGCGCGGGCAATATGAGATGATGGTGGAGCAACTCGACCGTGTTAATACTATGCTACAAGACTTCTTAGATTTGGCTAAGGAACGGCTGAAGCAGTCAGCGCCCCATTCATTATCTGCCATTGTCGCCCGGATACGGCCGATGCTAGAAAGTGAGGCCTACTTGGCTGGGGTAACCCTCAGCATTGAACTCGAAGAAACGCCAGAATTCCTGCTATGTCCGGATGATATCCACCAATTACTGCTTAATCTCTATCGCAACGCTTTAGAGGCTACACCGCCGGGAGGCACGGTCTCTATGAGGGTGGGCTTATCTGCTGCACAGCAGCCTTATTTCGAGGTCTGCGATACCGGTTGTGGCATGGCCCCAGAAATGCTCGCTAAAATAGGTACCCCCTTCATGACAACCAAATCCCATGGCACCGGCTTAGGCTTGCTGCAGTGCGTGAACATCTGTAAATCGTATACTGCCGACTTCTCTATCCGGTCTCAACCGCGGCAAGGTACCTGTGTGACAGTATGTTTCCCTGCAACGGACGAATCCTGTCGCCCGGCCCCTTGACTCCTTGGTTGCGATAGGCTACTGTCAAAACAGTCAAAAGGACGGGAGGGTGTCTCATGAATTTTGCAGATCGCTTAATCGCTGCTACCAAAATAAAGAAGAGCCATGTAGTCGTCGGGCTCGACCCGCGCTGGTCAGCCTTGCCACCTCAATTGAAGACTACAGCTACCGTACATAATGAGCTGGGGCCGCAAGCAGCTGCTCTAGCTTTTTATCAGTTTGGACGCGCCATCATTGATGCCGTGCACGATGTTGCCGTAGCCATCAAGCCCCAGCTAGCCTTCTATGAGCAATATGGCCCTTGGGGCATGCATGCTCTAGTACAAACGGTTGAATATGCGAGGCAACAGGGTCTGCTCGTGATTGCCGATGCTAAACGGGGCGATATCGGCAGCACAGCTGTGGCCTATGCCCAAGCCTATATAGGCGGTTTGGCTGCTACCGACGAGCCGGCATGGTCACTCCAGGCCGATGCGGTGACAGTCAACGCCTATTTGGGGAGCGACGGCGTTAACCCTTTTGTACAGGCTGGGGCCGCCACCGGCAGCGGCATTTTCGCCTTAGTTAAGACCTCCAATCAGTCGTCTGGCGAGTTGCAGGATCAACTGATCGAGGGTGAGCCGGTGTACGCGAAAATGGCGCGTATGGTAAACGCCTGGGGGAAAGACTTAGTTGGCAACGAAGGCTATTCCAGCGTGGGTGCCGTAGTCGGCGCTACCTACCCCGAGGAAGCCGCGCAGTTGCGCCAGCTGATGCCGCAAGCGATATTCCTAGTCCCAGGCTATGGTGCCCAAGGTGGTAGCGCCCAGGATGTGCTGCCCGCGTTCAACCCAGATGGCCTAGGTGCAGTTGTCAGCTCTTCGCGCGGTATCATCTTCGCTTACCAGCAAGACCCGCAATACGGAGCCGAGGAGTATGCCGACGCCGCTCGCGCCGCTGCCATTCGCATGCGCGACGATATCAACCACGCCCTCGCTACCCGCCTGGACCACGGGGACGTACACTTGGACCAGTAAATAATTGCCAAGCCAGCCCAGCCAGCCGTGGGGACGGTCGCCTTGGCTGGCTGGAGCCCCCCGAACCCTCGCTCCAAAAATCATCTTTAAGGCTGACACCATTTCCCCGTGTGTTCCACGAGTTGCCATCCGTAAAGCCAGTTTCATCGCCCCACTGATCCCGGGTCTGGCACTCCAGTGACCTCCATCGCCAGCCATCGTCTGATTCAAGCTGTGCGGACAAAAGGTTATACGCTCTCTTCGAAAAAACCCATAGCTAAAAGGGCCATTCTAAAAGGATGTGGAAAGCAAAGATTGTCGATTAATGTCGAAATATTACCTGTCGGATAAGTCTTAAATTTGCCGTTCCTATAGTATAAAATGGTCATAGAGTTAAGGATGCAGTAGCTAAACTTCAAGGGGAACGTTCTTCTATTTATGCTGCAAAACCCCCGGGTTTTTAACGATAGGCAGTGCTGCTGTAACCCTAACCCTAATAGTTGTCAGTGTAGGAGGTGGCATATGATTCCCCGGCGCCTGCTAAAAGCTCTTTGTGTTGATAAAAGACGTTGCGCTACCATTACCGTGAGTTTGCTTTTCCTCGCTATCTTCGCCCCACTCAAAAGCTATATTCTACAGTGGTTACTGGATGCATCGGGCAAGCGCGAAGCGATTGTCTACTTGCTTTTAGGTGTTGCCATAACCTTGTGTAGCCACCTTTTTGAAGTGACTGCCCGCATGAATTTCGCCCGCATATCCTGCGAAGGTATTCGTATCATCAGAAACGGTTTGGCTGAAGTCTTCAGTTATCAATCACTTGCTGATTGGAACCATACGGATAGTGGCAGCTATGTTTCGCTTTTGACCAATGATTTGACCGCAGTACAAAACGATGCATTCCAATCTTTGTTTGATTTAGTAATGTGGGGCACCATTGGCCTCGTGGCCTTGGTAATGCTCGCTGTCATCAATCCGCTTATTATGCTCATGGCAGTCGCGATGAGTTTCGTGCCTTTGCTTGTGCCGAAGATGATGGCGAAACGATTAACCTTTGCCCGTGGAGTTCTTGCCAAAAGTAACGCAGCCTATACTGGCAAGGTGGGGGAGTTTACCCGCAACTTCGAGACAATTAGTCTATTAGGCGTGCAGGGCTATTTCCTCAAAAAGCATAACAAGGAAGCAACGGATAATTCGCAGGCCAGTTATCAACTGCAAAGAGGCATGGCCCTTTCGCAGGTGTTGACTTCCTTTATTATCTGGCTGCCTCAGCTGCTTGTTTTGTTCGTAGGCGTGATTCTTGTGTCTGCGGAAAAAGTAAGCATTACATCGCTGATTACGGCTTACCAATTGACGAATTTTATCCTCGTCCCCATGCGCACGGTAACTAACAGCTATACAAAGGTTAAGTCTGTGCAGCCCATTTGCCGCAGAATCGAAGAAGAACTATCGCGTACCTTAAGAGCAAACGGTAATAAAACCATTGATTCCTTGCAGCAGGTGGATCTGCAGGTTAGCGCGTTCACCTATCCCGGTGCGAAGAACCCGGCGCTTAAGGACATCTCACTTACTATCCATCCAGGAGAAAAGATTGCAGTCATTGGACCTAGTGGCAGTGGCAAATCCACTTTGCTAAGGCTCCTTTTGCGTTATTATGACGTACGGGATGGAGAAATCTTAATAAACGGCCTTGATATCGCACGGATTGATGACAGCTTCTCCAAAGTCGTTGCAGCGGTTCCACAAAAATGCAGCATCTTCCAGGACACTATCCGTAACAACATCACTTATGGCGAAGAGTATACCGACGTAGAGATTGACCGTGCTGTGCGTGTGTCCGGGCTTTCAGATGTGATTGCGACACTGCCAGAGGGACTGGATACTGTTCTCTACGAAGACGGGCGAAACCTCTCCGGTGGAGAGGCCCAGCGTCTTTCCATTGCCCGTGCGCTGATACGCAAGTGTAGTCTGCTGCTTGTGGACGAGGCTACATCAAACCTTGACATAAAAAACAAACAGGCGATTATGGAGGGCCTATTGTCCTTGGACTGCGCAGTGCTCGTTATTACCCACGACGTTTTCGGTAGCTACATGCAGAGATTTGATTTGGTATACCTACTGAAAGACGGTGAGGTGGAAGCATGTGGACGGTTCGATGACGTAAGACGCGAATATGGCGACCTTCAGACGTTGATCAAAAGGGAAGAAGGATAAAAGCCCTTCCTCGTTACATCAAGGGTTTTAGACTGGACAGGCGCTAAGACTGATCATCTGGAAAAATACTGCTATCAAGGGATTGGATCGTTTCGTGTTCGGATGCTTCAACCCGTAACCCTAGAACCTGGCAAAGACCCCCGGCTGGTCTCAGCTTTGCCTGGTCTACTCCACTTAGGACACTAGACCAGGAGGAGCTAAATCAGTTGGTTAACGAATTAGCAGAGCCACTGTTGGTCAAGTTAATCCACAATAACGGCACGGAGTTGCTACTGGTCAAGCCTGTTGTCAAAATGGAGAACAGATAACAACGAACTATACGAGGGGGTACGCTAGTGAAAAAGGCATGGATACTTATGTTGACGCTAATTATTGCGGTATCCGGTGTTGGCGTAGTAAGTGCCCAGCAGAAAACAGGGGCGAAGACCGCCTCGCAGCCCCTCACCGACCGCCAAATGAAGATAAACGCAGACATTGCCGAAATCGATAGTAGACATAATCAGAGGCTGGAACAAATGCGTCGGGACGCCAATGCAGGTGGGGCTGATTTTACCGCCCAAGATATAGAACTTCTTGCACAAGAGGTAGCAAAAGAGCGCGTGGACGAAATCAATGCCTACCTTAAGTCAGAAGGGCTTGTAGCATGCGGGAGATACGAAGGTGACTCTTTAGTAATTGGTGAAGAACATACGTCATCGGACGTCGAGCCTTTTTCCTTGGCTAGCGGTCTTACTGTCTATCAGCAAGCGGTAAAGGATCTGGATGGCTCAATTTATTATTACGCCTATTGGGACTGGACACCAACGGATGGTGCCTATGATACGGTTTGGGGTACTTACGATCTAGTATCCGCACAGCTTGAATCAGACGATGGCTGGCGATGGAGGTCACTGGAGTGCCAGACCTGGGACCAGTGGGGCAATGAAACTGGCTTTACGGATGGCAACTCGTGGAACACGCGGGGAGACGGTGTCAGTCTTAGAGATGATTTTTGGAACGGGAAGATTTTCAATCTGTGCGATCTTTGTGAGCCAATCTCTAACACATACAAAACCGACATGGTTAGAATCTCTGGATGGGTTACTCCTGGCAGCACGCCCACAAACCGTGTGAAAAGCAATTTTGAACACAACTGGGGAAATACCGCGACAGGGTTGTCCGCCAGTATTGCATCAACCTCGTTTGATAATTTCACCCTAAGTGTCACTTATAATAACGGAAATAATGGCGTGCCTTTCAGTGGGGTTACCAGATGGTTTCTTTTTCTGGTAGCCACTACGCTATTTTTGCTTCTCCTTTTTAAGACTAAATCATCCTCTTAACTCCACGTTATCTAGGAAGTGCTACCATGGGCCAGCCCGGTTCTATTGTTGCATAACCCCTCCCTGCGGAGACCAGTGCTTTCTTCTTTAGAGGCGACCTCATTCGACAAAGGGTTCGGGGTTCTTGCCAGTCAAGGCGACCGTCCCCACGGCTGGCTTGGCAATTATTTACTGGTATAGTAAAGGGCTGGGGATACCAGCCCCTCCTCA
>CALNBW010000241.1 GCA_937874815.1 uncultured Bacillota bacterium
TCTGTCAGCCCCAAGAAGATGTTCTCTAGTGACTCTTCGCTCTTAGCTTGATGACGCAACTCCTCCATGGTGCCACAGGCGATCAGCTTGCCCTTATTGATGATGCCAATGCGGTCGCACAGCTTCTCAGCCACCTCTAGCACGTGGGTGGAGAAGAAGACCGTCTTGCCCCTGTCGCAATGCTCGCGCATTAAATCCTTAAAGAGGTGAGCTGAACGCGGATCGAGCCCAACCATGGGTTCATCCAGTATTAGTACGTTGGGATCATGAAGCCACGCGCCAGTAAGCGCCAGCTTCTGCTGCATGCCATGGGAGAAACTCTGTACCAGATCACCGACCGCATTAGTGAGCTCAAACATCTCCAGCATGCGGTTAATGCGCTCGCGGCGTACGTCTATAGGCACGCGGTAGACATCTGCGATGAAATTCAGGTACTCAAGACCGGTAAGGCGCTCGTAGAGGTCGGGGTTGTCAGGGACGTATCCCAGCATGGCTTTAGCTTTGAGCGGCTCCTTGGCAGTGTCATACCCACTGATGATGATGCGCCCAGCATCAGCCCGCAGGAGACCAACAGCCATCTTAATCGTGGTCGTCTTGCCGGCACCATTAGGGCCTAGAAAACCGAAAATCTCACCAGGCTTGACGTCTAGGCTGAGGTCGTCGACTGCCTTTACGGCACCTTTCTTGTAACTCTTTGATACTTGGTCAAAAACTAACATCATTAATTTCCTCCCTTCCTGGCCGGGGAAAACCTGCTCGCACAGGTGCATTCTGATTTTACCATAACTATGCCTCATATGCGCCCCAAATCCTGCCGCTTGTTGATACGTCAGGATGCCGAGTTTGTTTCGCTCGAGCAACTGATAGCAGGCTTTGGCGGGGTCGCAAGGTCCAGAATTGTGGGCAAGTTGGCTTATTATCTGCCTGAGAGCAAACGTATTGCCAGAACGAAGCCTTAATGGTATGCTTTAGTTGCACAAAAGCTTGTTGTTTTTGGCTTATGAGCTACATACTAGTGCGAAAAAGAACGAACTTGATAGGCAAACTGGATGATTTGCGCGGGAGAGACCGTTTTTCGACAAACGGCGCCGAAGGAGCAAACTGTGTTGTATTGCCAGCAGCACATTAAACTCTCAGGCAAAAAGGGCCGCGCAATGACAGAACTCTGGAAAGCTGCTGGGTGCAGCACCGAAGGAGCAGTGAGCCAGTTTTATGTTGGCTTCCTAAATCTCTCAGGTATTAAAGACAGAGGCGAATGGCACCCAGGGGTGTATTCGTGTTTTGTCTTTTTTTAAATTTTAGGGTTAGAATAAGTACGGGTGGGTTACGATGCGCAGCAAAGCTATTGTCGTCACGAATAATGCCAGTGTCAATCTGCTTGAACAGGATCAGTTTGTTGAGGGGACGCTACTAGACGTGCTCCGGCGTTGTCGCGACCTGGTGCATCTGGGTCACCAGCTCATTTCTCATCCGTTGGTGAGCAGTGTTAAGCCGAACGAAACGCCCTATAAATCAGTTGTGCTCACCAAGCGGGGTGGAAGTCAAGTAGACTTTCAATCGCTTTCTATAATAGAAGCAAGTCTGCAGACTGCGGAACGGATGCTTGGCGAACGTCCTTTGTGTGCTTACCCCGAGCGGGTGCTGCACGATTTTCAGTTCATCGATCGCGACTTGCTGGAAACGGCCTTAGCATCGCTACCGGTAAGCCTTTAGGCAGTGTTGGCTGTTTGCAACCACCCAGAGATGAACCTGATTTTGGTAAACAGACGACTTAGTGGTTGGACCTATTTAGGTTTCTTATAACAAAATGATGCCAACCAGAACATAACTGGCGCAAGAAGGAGGAGAAAAAGATGTCTGACAAGATTTATGACATTCTGATCGTCGGCGGTGGACCAGGCGGCCTAGCCGCTGCTATTTATGGTGCCCGTTCGCGCATGGCCACACTCTTGATCGAAAAGGGTAAGACTGGCGGCCAGGCGGCCACAACCGAAGATATGGAAAACTATCCAGGTTTTGCCCGCGGCACTACCGGCCCTGGCCTGATGAATGCCTTTGCCGACCATGCTAAATCATTCGGTGCTGAGATTGTGCGTGGTGAGGTAGTTAAGGTCGACATGGAGAACAAGATTGTTCACACCAAGTCGGGCGAAACTTACCGTGGTAAAACCATAGTTCTCTCCCCAGGTGCTGTTCCGCGCACCCTTAATATCCCTGGCGAATTTGCTCTGCGGGGCAAGGGCGTTTCTTACTGCGCCACTTGCGACGCTGACTTCTTCGAAGATCTGGACATCGTTATTCTTGGCAATGGTGACGCCGCCATCGAGGAGGCTGGTTACCTCAGCAAGTTTGCTGAAACAGTAACCATTATCGTTATTCATGATGAGGGCGTTCTCGACGCCGCTCCGATGCTGCAAGAGCGCGCCTTCAAGAACCCGAAAATCAAGTGGGTTTGGAACTCTACCTTAACTGAGATTAAGGGTGACGGCCTCGTGGAGAGCGTTGTCATCAAGAACATGAAAACCAACGAACTCACCGAGATGGAGACTAACGGTGTCTTTATTTATGTCGGTACAGTACCGCAGACCGCATTCCTTAAAGACTCCGGCCTAGAGCTCGATGGGCGTGGCTACATCGTTACCAACGAACAGATGGAAACCAACATTGATGGCGTGTTTGGCGTTGGCGATGCTCGCGTTAAGTATCTCCGTCAAGTAGTTACCGCTGCCTCGGATGGCGCAATCGCTGCCGTTGCCGCAGAGAAGTATATCATGGAAGAAGAAGGTTTCCGCAGTTCCGTTCTGGACGAAGCACGTCCAGTGGCTGTGGCTTTCTGGTCGCCAATGGTGCAAAAGGCGCTGGAGATGATGCCGTTGATTGAAACCACTGTAGATAGTTACGGCGACAAGGTTAAGCTGGCTAAGATGGATACCTACCGTAACCAGCGTGTAGCTAAACGCTATGGTGTTTCCCAGAACCCAACCATCGTTTTCTTCCACGAGGGAGAAGTCGTGGCTACGCTGGTTGAAGACGCCATTACTGAAGCTAGCATCCGCGAGGTACTCGATAGCTGCTGTAAGTAGCTCAACGACTCTGTTGTAGCTGATCATGGCTCTGCCTTGGCTGAGGTTAAGTGCAGAGCTTTCATAGAGGGGCTTACTTATGCCCCAAGAATGCGCTACAAGGAGGTGAAGTTAGTAATGTTAGCAGTAAACAAGGACAATTTTGAAGTTGAAGTGCTACAGGCTGAAGGCTTAGTCTTGGTTGACTTCTGGGGCCCGAAATGCGAGAACTGCATGGCAGTCATGCCAGACGTGGAAGCCCTGGCTGAGAAATACGGCGATAAGGTGAAATTCTGCAGCTTAGATACCACCGGTAACCGCCGCCTCGCCATCTCGCAGAAGGTTCTTGGTCTACCCGTCATCGCTTTCTACCGCAATGGTGAAAAGATCGAGGAACTAGCCAAGGACGACGTGACCAAGGAGAACATTGAGGCAAAGATTCTAGGCTTGTTGGCATGACCCTGTCTAGGAATAGCAGGGAAAACTCAAGGGAGGTGAACCTCTAACATGCGATTGGAACTAGGCAATATCTTCATCAAAGACGTCCAGTTCGGTGCTGAAACTAAGGTGGAGAATGGCGTACTTTACGTGAACAAGGAAGAGCTGTTAGCAGAGCTGCAAGATGAGCGCTTGGCCTCTATCGATGTCGATTTGGCTAAGCCTGGCGAGGCTACCCGTATCGTCCCTGTCAAAGACGCTATTGAACCACGTGTTAAGGTCGAAGGTTCTGGCAGTCTTTTCCCAGGTTTTGTTGGTAAGGTAGACACAGTCGGCTCTGGCCGCACCCATGTATTGAAGGGTGCCTGCGTAATTACGACAGGTAAGGTAGTCGGTTTCCAGGAAGGAATTATCGACATGAGTGGCCCAGGAGCGGAGTATACTCCTTTCTCCAAAACGTGCAATGTTGTCCTGGTCTTTGAACCCCAA
>CALNBW010000242.1 GCA_937874815.1 uncultured Bacillota bacterium
GCCTAACAACGGAAGCATGCTAGCCCTTCTCCCAAGGCTACATTTTCATCTAGGCTATTAACCAAGCCGCTACGCCAAACAGGGCGGTCAGCAGCAATGCTAAAGGAAGAATGCGCTTCAGGATATTTCCCTCAGAGCCCATGATTCCCGCTGTGGTTACGCCGAGCACAATATTGCTGGGCGAAATAGAAGTGCCGATGGATCCGGCTGCAGTTTGCACAGCCAGAATAACGGCTGGGTTCAGCGAGAGAAGTTGAGCCGTCTGCATCTGAAATTCCGCAAAAAGCACATTGGACGACATATTGCTGCCGGTAATAAAGGTCCCCAGCAGACCGATGAGCGGGGTAAACAATCCATAAGTGTTGGCAAAGGCAGCGGAAGTGAAAGTGGCCATGACCGTGATCTGCCCACTTCCTCCCATCACCCGGGCCATGGTCATCAAACTGATAACGGCGATGCTAGATGGAACTGCCTTCCTGGTCGCCTGGCCTAAGATACTCCTGGCGCTATCAGCCGCCAAAAACCCTTGTTTACGGTAATAGGCATAACTGATGATGGCGGCAAGTAGCAAGAAGGCAGAGGCATGGGTTAAAGGTGAAAAAGGTGCATAGCGGTCAGATGCTGAATTAAGGTATCCCAGCCCGGTGGATGTCTCGGGAAAGGCAAAGCCGAACTGTAGCTGTCCCAAAGTTCCCTGCAAAGGGCTGAGTAGAACCAACAGAGTAAGCACTGTGAGGATGATGTACGGCAGAAACGTGTCGGCCAGATGCATATTGGGCACCGCCTGGCTACCCGCTACTTCCTGCCGCGGCTGCATGATCGGGCTATGAGGCAAACTCCAAGGGGTTTTCTGCAATTTGCCGATGGCTAAAAAGCCCAGTAAAGCAAAGCAACTGGGGACAAAGCAGGCGAGAGTAGGGTTAAGCTGAGCAAATAGAATTTGCCCGCCTCCCTGTAATCCCGTTAGGATTAAGACTGGTACCAACCCTTTTCTAACCCCTTCCCACCGGCCGTAAGCAAAGCAAATGAAAAGGCCAGAGAAGACATTTACGATCAATAAAAAGAAAGTGGCGAAGAGGGCAGTAGTCAACACCGCATCGGTTCCGCTGAGGCCGCTCTGCACTACTAAAGCGTTCCAAGCGAGAGCCAAAGTGCCGAAAGTTCCCGCCCAGGCATGCCCAGTTAGAGGAATGATCACTGCCCACAGGGGTTTAACACCGATGCTGATCAACAGGGGAGCACATACTGCCACTGGAACACCGAAGCCGGTAACACCCTGCAAGAAACTGACTAGCACCAGGCCAATGCCTAAGATGCGCACCAACTCGTTAGAAGCTATCTTGGTAATAGCAGGCTGAATGGTGGCGAAGGCTTTGGCTTGATTGCTTAACTCATAAAGAATTAGGGCGGTGAATATCACCAGGACGACCGTCAAAGAGCTCCACACGCCCTTTAAGGATTCTAAGACTACCAGTAGCGGCGAAGAGCGGTATGTAGTTAGGGCTACTGCCACTGCCACCAAAAGTGCAGCGGGTGCCGCTTTGGGAGCACTCCATTTTAGGCCTAGCATCAAAGCTAGGAGCACTAGAATGGGTGCTAGCGCCATTAGCAGCATCCAGGGGTTCGCTATCAAGAAGTATCCCATCCTTCCATTTTATATATGGGGCTGTTTGGCCGCTTCAGTCGGTGGCTAAGCGCCTACCTACAGTGTCAGGCCACACGCGCACGAGCAGGACCACGACCTCTAGCAATACGCTGCAGCCTTTCTAAGCTGCCACAGCCTCTTATCACCACCCATTATTTTGCAGGCGAAAACTCCGTCCCCTGTCCTGGGGTGCTGAGGTAGAAAACAGCGAGCTGGGTGCGGTCGCGCAGGTGCAATTTCTCCAAGATGACGCTGATATAGTTGCGCACAGTGCCTTCGCTGAGGAAAAGGGTATCGGCGATCTCGCGGTTGCTTAACCCCTGGGCTACTAGCTTGATGATGGCCATTTCCTTGTCGTTAATGCCATAGGCCGCCCAATTCTGCGCTCCCCTACCATGCAGAAGGCCAGGCAGCTTCAGCATGATTTCGCCACCGAACACACTCTGCCCCATGTGCACCGCTTTAAGTGCAGGAATGATACTCTCAAAGTCTTGTTTTAGAATATAGCCTTTAGCGCCCAAGTGCAAAGCGCGGATTATGTATTCATCATCTAGGAAAGTAGTTAAGAACAAAACCCGCATACTAGGGTGCTGTTCCAAGATGCGCTCGCAAGCTACGAGCCCCGAGGTTGGCTCCATGCGAATATCCATTAGTAGCACGTCTGGTTGCAGTTGCGCACATAACTGCACCGCGTCATCTCCGTCATAGCCCAGGCCAATTACACTGATATTTGAATTTGCTTCTAGAATGGTTTTTAGCGACTGGCAGACTAGTCGGTCGTCATCAACAACAACTATCCTCATTTTGATCGCTCCTTTGGAATGGAAACAAAGATTCTAAAGCCGCCCTTACTCTCAATCGTCAGGCGCCCTCCCAGGGCACTAACTCGCTCCAGCATGTTCTTTAGCCCTATGCCTTCTCCCATTTTTCTACCCTCTTGTAAACCATTGTCTTGCAGGATGAGCTGATAAAGTGCGGGATGCTCGAGTAAAGTCAGCGTAACCTGGGTTGCGTCTGAATGGCGCATGATATTCTGCAGTCCCTCTTTCACAATGGCAATAAAACAGAGCTTGATATCCGGGTGTGGTTCCTGTTCAATGCGGTAGTCTAGGCGCAAGGGGCAAAAGGGGAAGCCTTGTGCTAGTGTCTTGATCTGCATTTCTAGATCGATGGAGTCCGCATGCAGATCATGCACACTAGAGCGAATGCTATCCATGGCCTGAGCCAGCGTGTCGCGCACATGACCTAGATTTTCGCATAAGGTCTGGTCCTGCTGAGTAACCATGAGCGCACCTACCTGCAGAATTGAGCGGGAGAGTAAATGCCCGACATGATCATGAATTTCCCGGGCAATGCGGTTGCGTTCGTTCAGTTTGGCTAGCTTGACTTCGTAATCTTGTTTCTCCAATAGCTCTCTATTCTGGTGCTGTAACAACAGAGAGGTTTCTTGGCTACTATCTCTCAAATGGACGAGTGCTGTTCGAGCCTGTTCTAACTGAGAGGTGTGTCGCTGCAGCAAATAGCTTGCTGCGAGCAGTAGAACCACCATCAGAAAGCTGCTTGGGGATAAACTCAGAAACACGATTACTACTGCAGCAGTAACCGCGGCTAACTGCCACGATAGGGGGAGGGCAAAAACATCGTAATATACCAACGGCAGGAAAAGGCAATAAGCTGGCCACACGGCAGCTAGGGCCATGTAGATAGTCACACTCAGCAAACGAAAGCGTACTGAGCCCAAATACCCGTTCAGCCCACATATAGTCAATGCAACCAAGAAAGCTGCTACCTGCAGTCCGCCAATTTGCGTTCCCAGCAGTAAACTCAGGCAGCAAAGTAGAATTAAAAGCCTATCAAAAATGCCATGCAAAGGGCTCTCC
>CALNBW010000243.1 GCA_937874815.1 uncultured Bacillota bacterium
ACTATTACTGCTGCGACAATAATCAGAAGATAGTGCAACAGCAAACGACGTCGCAAGCTAGCCAAGCTGCATCCCGTCCCAACGGTAACCATGGCCCCAAATTGTCTCAATATAGCGCGGTGTGCTGGGGTCATCCTCGATTTTCAGACGGATGCGTCTGATATTCACGTCTACTACCTTGGGGTCGCCAATATAGTTTTCTCCCCAAATAGTATCCAACAGCTGGCCGCGGCTGACGGCCTGTCCTTCATGCGACATGAGCAAATGCATAATTGCTAGCTCAGTAGGTGTCATTAATATGGGTTCGTCATTCTTGTAAAGGCGCATCTCGCCCATGCGTAGCAAGAATGGCCCGCTACTAATTTCCGGCATCACTGCTGCACCCGATTGTTCTGGTAGCCTTCGACGCAGCGCATTAACTCGTGCCACCAGCTCAGCCGGGCTGAAAGGCTTAACCACGTAGTCGTCCGCCCCAATTTCCAGCCCCGTTACCTTGTCCTGCTCCTGCCCTTTGGCTGTGAGCATAATAATCCCCATCTGGGGGCGCAACTGCCGTAATTCCTGGCAGACCTCCAGGCCACTGATGCCTGGCAGCATAATATCGAGCAAAGCCAGTTGAATATCTGGTTGCTCGCGCATAATTGAGATGGCCTCTTCTCCTGTTGCTGCCTCAATCACAGTGAAATCGTGCCGTCGCAAATTAACGCTAATAAAACCCCGAATGGAATCCTCGTCTTCTAGAACTAATATCTTGGTCATTCATCCTACCTCCTGCCTGGTTGAATTGGCCATGACCGCAATGCTTAACTCCATTTCAGTATAGCACAGGTGAACGTGCTTTTCGCAGCGTCTAGAAGGGCTTCGGTTATTGTAGGGTCAACCAATGCTAAATTGTTTCGCCTTGATTTTTATTAGCCGCTTACTTTACTTTATTAATAATGCCTTGACAACCCGCAAGAGGGTTGCTAGAATTTAGTCAATAACGTTAACAGATGGATGCGACATTATTAGGGGGATGATTGATTATGGGTGAAAAGAAGCAGCTGCGGCAGCTTTGGCAGTTCCTGCAGCCCTATCAGCTGCACCTTATCTTATGTACTGTCATGATCGGCGTCCAGGTTGCGGTTAATCTTGCGGTCTCATTCTTCCTGGGGCAAGCGCTCGATGCTGGGGTCTTAGCGTCTGCGACCGCCTTTTGGCAAGCTTTTGCTGGTCTGATGCTCTGCTGGGTAATCGGCGACCTCGTTTTTTACCACCGGTTCCGTTTGCTGAGGCAGACTGCCGAACGCGTAGCCCATGACCTGCGGCAAGCCGCAACCGACATTATCAGCCGCACGCGGATATCTGAGCTAGAGCAAAAACATAGCGGGGATCTGGTCTCCCGCTTAAGCAGTGATATTGTACTTATTAGAAACCTGATCGCCCAAGATTGGGTCAGTCTGTCCTACGGTGTTATCGCCTTTTTTGCAGCCTTAACCATGATGTTATGCATTTCCTGGAGCGTGACCTTATCCGTATTGGTTGCCGTGCCGCTAATTGGCTGGGTAGCAAACGGGCTGGGCAAACCCTTGGGGCGCCATACAACTGCCATGCAAGTTCGCTTGGCCGATGTGAACGCCCTAGCTCAAGACGCCCTTGCTGGTATTACTGTCAGCAAGGCCTTTAACCTAAAACCGCAGCTGGCCAAGCGCTTTCGCCAGCATAGCGAACAAGTAGCCGCAGAGGGAATTCAGGTAGCATCTTACCAAGGCTTGCTCAATGGCTCGATGATGGCCCTCACCCTGTTGCCCGTGTTCATAGTGTTCGGCTTTGGCGGCTATCAGGTTATTATGGGGCGCCTGACTTTAGGCCAGATGATAATCTTACTTAACCTGCTAAATAACCTTACCTGGCCCCTGAATCGTATGGCCCGCAGCTTGGCGCAGGCCAAGGCTGGTTTGGCTGCATCGGAACGGATTTTTGCTGTTCTAGAACTAGAAAAAGAGAGGGTTGGTGGTAACGAGCTCATTGTTGATGTTACTGCCCCAGCCATTGAATTAGATAACATTCATTTTGCTTATGGGACCTCACCAGAGATCATTTCGGGCCTCAATCTCAACATCGCCCACGGTGAGAAAGTTGCTATCGTGGGGGCCAGCGGCTCAGGCAAAAGCACGTTATTTTCGTTACTGCTGGGACTAAGAGAAGCGCAGGTTGGAAATATCCGCTTTTATGGACAGTCCTTGCCAGATCTAAGCTTGGCCTCGGTACGGCAAGCGATAGCTTATGTACCGCAGGAGGCTCTACTTTTCCCCACTTCGGTTACCGAGAACATCGCCTATGGCAACTTAAAGGCCGGGCAAGAAGCCATTGTCCAGGCAGCTAGAGATGCCTTCGCCGACGACTTCATTACTAGTTTGCCAGACTCCTATGCCACCAATCTGGGCGAGTACGGGAGCGGCATTTCCGGTGGTCAGAAGCAACGCATTTCCTTGGCGCGCGCCATAGTAAAAGATGCCCCGATTTTACTGCTTGATGAGGCTACGTCTGCCCTTGACACAGAGTCAGAAGCTAAGGTGCAAGCAGCTGTTGAGCAGCTCAGCCAGAAGCATACAACACTGATTATTGCCCATCGGCTTTCTACTATTAAGGCTGTCGATCGGATTCTGGTGCTAGATGGTGGGACCATAGCCGAGGCTGGAACGCATGCAGAACTTCTACGGCTAGACGGCGTCTACGCTCGGCTTTATGCCCAACAATTCGCAGCGCCAACTGTTAGCAGCAGCCACAGGCAATTAGGGGGTGTGAGTTATGAAGCAGAATAAACAATCCACTATGGCACGACTACTAAGTTACCTGGGAGGGTATTGGCCAGCATATACTATTGGTGGTCTTTATATATCGTTTATCGAAGCAGCTGCTCAAGTGTTAGTGACTCTACTGATCAAGTATCTTGTGGATGCTTCCCTTGCCGGTGACCTCAGCCTGCTGCTTAATAGCATGTTGGTGTTTGGTCTAAGTCTCTTAGTACTAGCCGTTTTCTACCCCGGGGCTACACGGATCTCGGGGAAAGCTGTGGAGATGGCTACTACTAGGCTAAGACAGGATCTCTTTGAGCATATGCAAACGCTACCGATGTCCTATCATGAACGCGTACATTCAGGTGATTCAGTTGCTCGCCTTACCAACGATGTGAACATGGCCAAAGAAGCGATAAGCACCTCGCTTTTTACTGTGATCGCTCTCGTGCTTTCAGCCATTGCTTCGACCA
>CALNBW010000244.1 GCA_937874815.1 uncultured Bacillota bacterium
CGAGATTGCTGATAAAGGTCGTAGTCCTGCTCGCGCGCGTGTGGCCTGGTACTGTAGGTAAGTGTTTAGCCATCTCCTGATGCGGCCAAAACTCGCCTGCGCTCAAACAGTTGGCCGCATTTAACCGTCGATGTCTAAGCACCTTTCATTAGAGGCCCCAATGCGCTTTACGCAGGACCAACGGCCTTCTCCCGGACTCTAGGGGGACTTCTTCAGTGGTCTCTGACCGTCCCCGTGGCAGGAAAAAGCCGGTGCCCTCCATCGGGGACGCCGGCTTAATTGTAGTTTCAGCATATGGTGCTCACCGGTGATCTTATAGAGGCAGGGATGCGGTGGCTTTGCAGGAAACGTAGGACATGAGGCGAATTTATGTTTGGAGCTTCTTAGATTTTCGAGTTTACGAGGTTGATGCTAATGGATGAACAGTTACTTAGGCCTCTAGTCGAGGCCACTTATCTCACTGCTACTAACGCCTGGCGTTACCGGGCTATTTTGCGACACTTCTATATTCAGCATGAGAGTATGCGCCATTATCTATTTCCCGAGGAAATACTGGCTAAGTTGCAACAGAATGCCCATTTCGCTGATTACAATGAAGACCAGCTGGAGCAAGATTTAAAACAGCTTACCGACTGGGGAAACCTGATCGCCCGTCAGGAAACCGGCCGTGTCAACAATATTGAGGAATTTCGTAAAAGGCGTTTCCGTTATCAGGCTAGCGCCTACACCATTGAGATAGAGCGGATGGTGGCTCATTTAGAGCAGATGGGGACGACCTATGGCGGCTCTTTGGAGCGCACGCATTTTGACCGGCTGTTAGCTGCCCTCCAGCTTTTTGCTGCCAGCGATAGCAGCCTGAGCGGCGAGGAGCTAAATGCCCGCTGGACTGACCTGTTTGAGTCTTTCCGTCGTTTGACCGAGAATGCAACCGACTATCTAGCTCATTTATATAGTCTGCAAACTGAAACGGGGGTAGATACGGACACATTCTTAGAGTATAAGGACTCGCTTAGCGATTATCTGCGCAACTTCGTGGCCGCCCTGCAGCGATCAGCTCCGAAAATCGCTGATGTGTTGCAGCACATAACCGACGCGCACGTTGTGACCGCCTGCGAGCGTTTGGCTGACTACGAGCTCAGTATTCCCCGCCTGGATAAGCGTCCGCCTAAAACCGAGCTGGTGGAGAAATACACCAGGCAATGGCGCAATTTGTGTATTTGGTTCTTAGGTGAACGGGAGCGCGACAGCGACTTGCAGTTTTTGCGCGTGGCCACCCATGAAGCCATTCGTCGGGTAACTCGTTTTGTGCAGCGGCTCGGTGAGCGGCATCAACTGCAGCGCAGCCGCAGGTACGAATACTTACATTTGGCAACCCGCTTTGCCAACTGTGCTACTTTGGACGAGGCGCATATCCTGTCGGCCAGTGTGTTTGGACTGACGCAAGTTCGCCATCTTTACGCACCGGTTAAAGACACAGAAGATATCTATGCCGAAGTGTGGGACAGGCCACCCCTGAACCTAACACTTACCCCTCGAGTGCGTTCTTACCGGCTAAAGACCCGCCCCAACGCGATAGAAGAGAGGACCGAGGCCAAGGAAGCAGCACTGGCGGAGTATCTGCGCATCAAGGCAGCTGAAGAGGCTATCTTAATGGCCTTGGCCCAGCAAGGAAGCCTGCATCTAGCCGACCTTGGCCCGATTGAGCCGCCTCTGCGCAAAACACTGTTAGGCTGGATTGCACGCAGCCTTGCAAGTAGCGACCACATTGCAGCTACCGAATCGGGGCGGCGTTTTCGCCTGAAGCAGCGCCCTGGCAAGGTAACGCTAATCTGCAGTGACGGGCAGCTGCTGATGCCCAACTATACCCTGGAGTTTTTGGAGTGAGTACCATGGAAGAGCAACTAAATCGTAGCGGTTTTGACGAAATTGCTAAAGAGGCGGCGCGTTATCTCCTAGAACAATTTTGGGTGCTGCGCGGCCGCGAACCGGAAAAATATCTGCAGATCCGTAATCGGGAGCAGGTGTTACGTAAATGGTTTCTAGATAAGGCCGGTTTGCGGCTAATTGTGCACCGTTATTTCGCTAAGCTAGAGAAGGTGCCAGCCGAGGCTTTCCCTTGGATGGGGATGCAGGGGTTTCAACAAACTCGAGACTACGTGCTGTTTTGTTGCCTACTCGCTTTCTTGGAAGGGCGTGCAGTGGAAGAGCAATTTCTTCTTTCTATGCTCTGCGAAGAGCTGTTGGCGTTTTACCCTATCAAGGATGACCTAGATTGGAATAACTACGAGCACCGCAAGGCGTTAGTGCGGGTTATGCGGCAGGCGGATCAGTTAGGCCTGCTACAAGCTGTGGATGGTGAGGTGGAGCAGTTTAGCCAGGGCGAAACCGAAGTCCTCTATGAAGTTAAGCCCGCGGCGCGCTATTTCTTACGGACTCTTTCCCAGGGAATGACTGACCTGGGTTCGCCCGCAGAAATCCTAGCTGCTGAGCTAGCGCCAGACGCAACTGATAGACGGCGCCATCGCATCTATCGGCAGCTATTATTCTGCCCGACTATGTACAGCACTGGCAGCCAAGATGATGATTTCCTTTACCTGCGTAATTACCGTAATCGACTGCGCGAAGACCTGGAAGCCAACTTCGACCTGCAGTTTGAGCTTTATCGCAATGTGGCTATGCTCACACTGCCCGAACGCTGGGCCAGTCATCAATACTTTCCAGATGATAAAACTATTTCCCAAATCGCGATCCAATTCGCGGGCTTAGCGCGAGAGAAGCGCGTAGAGGAAGACATCGCCCTGCAATATGATGGGAGCATTCTGCTGCCCCCGGCAATTTTTGTGGCTTGGGTAGCTGAATGTGCTACGCGCTATGCACACGGCTGGTCTAAGCAATACCGCGAATTAGAGGTGGCTGCAGTGGCGAACGACTTATTGGGCCTGCTGGTGGAGTGGCAATTAGCAACGGTTAACGCGGAAAGTGGGGTAGTTAGCTTGCTACCGGCTTTAGCGAGATATAGTGGCAGTTACCCCGATGATTTTCAGGCGCAGGAAGGGGATGAGCAAGATGTCTGATCGGCTAGAGCTCAGTCGGGCGGGTTTACTAAACTTTTGGTACTACGATAATCAGGTTTTTGATTTTGCCGATGGCAAGCTGCTTTTGCGGGGTAGCAATGGCTCTGGTAAGTCGGTAACTATGCAGAGCCTAATTCCGGTTCTGCTTGACGGCCGCACCTCGGCCGATAGGCTTGACCCCTTTGGTTCCAGGGCCCGCCGCATGGAAGACTACCTGCTCGGTGAGGTTTGCGATCTTGACGAACGCACCGGCTACTTGTGGTTGGAGTTTCAGCGCCCAAACAGTAATCGCTACATCACTTGTGGCATTGGCCTTAGGGCTCGACGCCATGCAACGATGCAATTTTGGGGTTTTGTGATTACGGACAACAGGCGTATTGGCGTCAATTTCGAGCTACACAAGCTGGAGCCTAGTTTGGAGGCGGGGAAGGAGGTAATGGTACCGCTTTCTCGCCGGGAGCTAACTAATCGTCTGCAGGCTGGGGGCAAGACGGTTGAGAGCCGCCGGGAGTATATGGAGCTGGTTAATCGCTACATTTTTGGTTTTCCCGGGCTGGAGTCTTACGAGGAATTGATTAAGCTACTCATTCAGCTACGCAGCCCTAAGCTTTCTAAGGACTTCAAGCCCACAGTCATCTATGAGATTCTCAACGAATCTTTACCACCGCTCTCCGAAGAAGAATTGCGACCCCTATCAGAGACTATTGAGAACATGGATCAGATTCAGCAACAACTGGAGCAGCTGCAGCGCGACGAGCAGGCCATGAAGCGCTTAGCAGCCAGCTACGATAATTATGGCCGCTACCGGTTAGCATCGGTAGCTAAGAACTTGCTTACGGCTACCGAGCATAGTGCCAAGCTTGCCAAGAAGGATGCTGAACTGGCCGCAGCTATAAAGAAGCAGGAGGAGCAAAGGCTGGTCCGAGAAAGCGAGCTCCAGAACCTGATACTGGAACAGCATGATCTGGAAAGCGAAAGGCTGCAACTACAGGAGCATGACGTTTTCACCGTGGAGAAACGTTATCTAGCCCTGGAGCAAGAGCAAATCAGCCTGACGGAGCAGGAGAAAAGCAAGCAGAAGGAACTGGTTCGTAAAGAGCAGCTGGAGCGTAACATAGACCGGCAACTGCGGCAGCAAGATGAACGGCTATTCCACCTGGAGAATGAAATAGCAGAGGTGGAAGAAGAACTGGGTGAGTTGGCTGAGGCGACCGCATTTGCTGAGCACAGTCAATGGACGGAACACTGGCAGCGCTGGCGCGAAGGCGATGAATATGATTTTGGTCTATGGAAAGAAACAGCGCAAGAGCATTCCCAAAGGTTACAGCAAGTGGCGCAGGCATTGCGGGAATATGCTCAAGCCAAAGGTAACTATCGGGCGAGCGACAGTGCCTATGGGGAAGCAGCCAAGGAACGGGATGCCAAGTTACGCGAGCAAGAGCAGCTAACTGCCGCCATGGATCGGCGTAAGGAGGAATACCTGGTCGCCTTTGATGCTTGGGGGCATGAAACGTGCGAGCTGCAGCTCATGCCAGAAGAAAGGCAGTCAGTTGCTGAACGCGTGATTGATATCTTTGAGCCTCACTTGCCGTCGGCAGTGCTGGAACCTGTTACGGCTGCCTGGGAGCGGGCGGGGGAGCAGCTCAGGCGAGAAATGGCTCAGGCTATGAGCCGCTTAAAGCAAAAGGATGAGCAAATTGCGACCCTGGAGTCGGAAATTGATATCTGGAAGGCAAAGAAAGAGCCCGAACCCCCTAGGCACAAGGATACGGAAGTGGCACGTCAGGCACTGCTAGCTGCCGGAGTACCCCATGTACCTTTCTATGAGGCAGTGGAGTTCTGCCCTGAAGTTAGTCTGGAACACAGGGAAAGGGTAGAGTCGGCAATTAGCGAGTTAGGTCTGCTGGACGCGCTTATTGTGCCCGAGCCTTACTCGGCACAAGTTACGGATTACGATAAAGTCATCATACCTAACCCGCAGCTCTTCGCCCATACCTTGGCTGATTTTTTGCAGCCAGTGCCTAGCGATACTGTCGATGCCGTTACGATAGATAATGTATTGCGCAGTATCGTGTGGGGTGAATCAACCCAAACAACCGGGGTGGCGCTAGTTAGTGCCGA
>CALNBW010000245.1 GCA_937874815.1 uncultured Bacillota bacterium
GTCGTTGGTCCTGCGTAAAGCGCATTGGGGCCTCAAATAAAAGGTGCTTAGACATTGACGGTTAAAGGCGGCCAACTGTTCAAGCTTAGGCGAGTTTTGGCCGCCCAGTGAATTGCTTCAGCAATTCGCTTCCCTAATTAGTGCGGCAACTATATCGGAGATATAGTGAAAGCACATGTCAATGGCTAAGCACTTACCTGCAGTATTAGGCCACACGCGCGCGAGCAGGACCACGACCTTTATCAGCAGTCTCTGACCGTCCCTGCGACTGCAAGGGCTACCAATTTATTGCAGGCCAAAACTCCGTCCCCCTGTCCTGCTTGCGCGCGGCCCCCAGAGAGGGTATACTAGCCATATAACTGACTGACTGGTCAGTCAGGCAAGGGGGCTGAGGCATGCAGCAGGATAAACATCAGTTAATTTTAGCGGCAGCCGCTGATATCTTTGCCGCTCAGGGCTTTTATCAAGCTACGATCGAGCAAATAGCGGATGCGGCTGGCGTAGGCAAGGGGACGGTATATTTATACTTTAAAAGCAAGAAAGGGCTCTTCGATGCCCTGGTTTTAGAGAGCTCGCAACGGGTGTTACAGCAGGCGAAAGCGGTTCTGACGGCGCATAGCGACCCGATTGAACGCATCCGGATGCTGACTGAGATACAGCTGCAAATACTAAAGCGTAATTACCCGCTGATGCAGATGATCATGCGCGAATTTTCTCCTGGCAAGCTAAAAGATTTGCGCCCTGAGCTAGCCCAACACATACGGGAGCTAAGGGAGCTATATGTATTGATACTAGAAGAAGGCATTGCCACTGGGCACCTGCGGCCGCATAACCCACAGGTGGCCGCTTCCGCTTACATGGGAGCCGTCAACCAGGTTGGCGCCGATTTGAACCATGGGCACCTACAGCTGAGTTTGGCGGATACCGAGGAAGCATTATTTCAACTTTTTATTACTGGGTTACAGAAAAGAGGGGAACCAACAGATGCAGATTGCTAAATTTGCAGTAGAACGCCGGGTCACAATTGTCATGGCCGTTCTAGCTATTTTGCTATTAGGGGTAGTGTCCTATAGTCGCTTACCCGTTGACCTATTGCCCAATATGTCTTTTCCTATGGCAGCTGTAATAGTCAATTATCCTGGCGCAGCTCCAGAAGAAGTTGAGGCAATGGTCACTCGCCCTGTCGAGGGAGTCCTCGGTTCGGTCAGCGGCATTCACCAGATTCAGAGCACATCCAGCGCTGGGCGGGCGATAATTCTGCTGCAGTTTGACTGGAAAGTGAACATGGACATGGCTGCCCTCGATGTGCGCGAGAAGCTAGACATAGCTAAGCGCTTTTTGCCGAGTGGCGTTGAAAACCCTTCTTTTCTCAAATTTGACCCCTCGATGCTGCCCCTGTTGCAGCTAGGCTTAGCATCGGACCAGATGAATCTGATGGCTTTGCGCGGCGTGGCAGACGTAGTAGCGCAGCGTTTGGAACGTATTCCGGGAGTAGCGTCCGTGAATATTAGTGGCGGTGTAGAACAAGAATACCGGGTTAATCTTGACCAAAAGCAGCTCGAACAATATGGAATTTCTATATCGCAAGTGGGTAATGCCCTGCGTTCAGCTAGTATTAACCTGCCCGGAGGGCAATTGCGCGAAGGCGATGATGAGTATCTGCTGCGCACCCTGGGCAAGGTCACCAATATCGACGAGCTGAAGCGCATAGTAGTTGGCGTGGAAACTAAGACTCAGGTGATCATGCCGCCCAGCAGTCCTCCACCCACCGGTGGGGTGGGCCTGCCCGCTGGGGCTGGCCTGCCGGCGGGGGCTGACTTAAGCAATCCGTCCGGTCTAGCCGCTGGCGCGGGTGCCATGCCGCAAACAAAGATAACCACCCGCCCTATTTACCTAGAAGATGTGGCGCAAGTAGAGCTAACCACTAAGCAGCAGGGCAGCACTTCGCGCCTCAATGGCAAGCCTAACGTCAGTCTCTCATTACAGAAACAGTCTGATGCGAACACAGTAGCCGTGGCCAATTTGGTCAACGCTGAGCTGGAGCAACTCCGGGTCGAATTCCCCGAGGTCAGTCTGTTGCCGGTAATGGACCAGTCTAAGTTTATTAACATCGCCATTGATAACGTCACTAGCACGGCTATTATTGGTGCCCTGTTAGCAGTCTTAATTCTACTGCTTTTCTTGCGCAACGTGCGTACCACGCTGATTATCGCTATCTCCGTACCAGTTTCTGTTGTGGCCACCTTTGTGCTGATGTATTTTGGCAACCTGACCATCAACATGATGACACTGGCAGGCTTGGCGTTGGGCATCGGTATGCTGGTGGATAATTCCATCGTTGTTTTGGAGAATATCTATCGCTATCTCGAACAGGGAGAATCGCGCCGCGAGGCTGCGATTAAGGGCGCTCGAGAAGTCAGCATGGCAATTTCGGCATCTACATTGACTACGGTATGTGTCTTCTTGCCCATAGTTTTTGTGGGTGGCATCACTGGCATTCTATTTAAGGAGTTGGCCCTTACCGTCAGCTTCTCCCTACTGTCATCTCTGGTCGTGGCCCTTACCGTGGTACCTATGCT
>CALNBW010000246.1 GCA_937874815.1 uncultured Bacillota bacterium
GGCCCAACCATTACCGCCATTCCGGCTTCAAAAACGGGATGGTAGGCGATTCCCATCGTCTGAAACTGTCGCAGTTCGATATTCTTATAGCACGACCACAAGCGAATCACCCCTACTTCCGCCACATCATTCGCCACCAGTGTCCGAGCCTCATCACCATAGCTATCAAACTGCTCAATGCGAATGCCAGCCGATTGATATTTGGCAAAGAGTGTGGCGCATATTTCGCTGGGCACACGAAAGCCGTCGTTCGCCAAAGAGAACGACATTATGCGCGTACTACTGTCGTTAGTAAACATGTTCTCCAGCTGCTTGAACTGTTGCTGCAGCGGCGTTGCATAGCGAACAAAGGTCCGACCAAACGGGGTTAGCTCCACTCCACGGTTGGTTCTTGAGAAAATAGGAGCGCCTAGCTCATTTTCCAAGCTCTGAATGGAAAGGGAGACTGTAGATTGGGAAACAAACAGATTCTTTGCCGCCTGATTAATAGAGCGAGTTTTGGCTACCTCCAGCGCATAATTTAGCTGTTCTAACGTCATCCCTACACCTCCATTAGTCAAAAAACTGTTTTTTTCTTTAGCCACAGTTATTAGCAAACGCAATAAGCCCTCCTTTTCTTCTAAAAGGATAAGCAAAGCAAAGGGAGAAAAGATGGCACGAGGCGGCGTAGACCACGCGCTGCCACGTATATAGAAGAAAGGGTGACCACCATGCAGACCGCTATCCTCCTCCATTCCTTGGAGTTACCGACCGTAGACGAATCGAAACACTACGATGTGCTCATCGCCCTAGGTAAGATCCTTAATATCAGTGAGACCAATAATCTCACAAACCCACTTGTGGATAAGGTCTACGATTGCAGTGGCTACATAGGCCTTCCAGGTCTCGTCGATGCCCACATTCATATCCTGGGCGGCGGTGGTGGTGACGGCTACAGGAGTTACGTAAATGGGCCTAATGCCAACGATCTGCTTCGGGTCGGCATTACCAGCTTAATAGCCAGCCTTGGGTTCGATTCCACCACTCGTACTCTTACAGAGCTGGTGCGGAAAGCCCGCACCCTAGCTGCTGCAGGTCTCGGGGTGCGCTGTCTTATCGGCGGGTTTTATTTTCCGCCGCTTACCATCACGGGAGATATTCGACAAGATTATGTGCTGATACCGGAAGTTGTAGGGGCCGGCGAACTGGCCTTAGGCGACAGTCGAGCCTCCACTCTGCTAGATAACGAGCTGGCAAACTACGCCGGTGCCTGCTTCACAGGATCTAGCCTGGCGGGTAAGCCTCCGATCTTGCAGATACACTTAGGGGATGATCCCAAGGTATTCAGCCGCCTTATGCATATAGCCGAGAGCGCCAAACTGCCCCTTGCCATGTTCCATGTCACTCACGTAAACAGAGATGAAGCGCTGCTCACAGCAGCAGCGGAGTTTGCGAAACGAGGCGGTATGATCGACGTCACCACCCACTTGCCTAAGCTCGTACCTGGAGCGGAGGCGGTCCTAAGACTTCTGGAGCTCGGTGCGCCTGACGAACGAATTACCGTCTCTACCGACGCCTTCGGGGGCATGTTGGTTGGAAAAGAGTATGTACCTTCCCCTGCCGACGTGCTGCTCGCCTGTCTGCAGGAACTAGCGGGTGCAGGCCTCCCTGTTGCCCAGGCAATTAAGTATGTGGCAGGAAATGCCGCCTGCTATTTCGGATTTCCAGACCGCGGTGCCATAGCAGAAGGGATGTGGGCTGACATTCTACTTCTAGATAAGAAGACACTGAGTCTGGAAGCAGTGGTAGCTTCCGGAAACATGAACACCGTTGGATAAGCCGTTGCAATTAGCAATACTAATTCTCGCATATAACCTTGTCTTCGTGATAATTCTCACCTTTCCTGCTCTTTATTTAAAAGAAGGGTGAGTTATTTGCCTAGATAAGACCCCAAAGAAGCCATCGCTTTGGAAGGGAGGGAAATGACAT
>CALNBW010000247.1 GCA_937874815.1 uncultured Bacillota bacterium
CAGGCTCCAATCGTGCTTACAGCAAGTACCCCGCAGCCCAAAGCTAGTGTAACAGCTCCTTCTACGGTCACAAAGCAGACTAACCTCGCTTAGTTCTTAATAGCTCATCTAGTTGAGTCATGCCCTTGATCATTGCCTGGATGTCTTCCTGTGGGACATCCTGTAGGGCCTCTGACAGGTATCTTTTCCGGGCAGCCAGTACTTCATCAACCATCTGGTAACCTTTTTCTAAAATGTTTAAACGAATCACGCGGCGATCGTTAGCATCACGAGCCCTTTCTACTAAGCCATTTCGTTCCATGCGATCAATCAGGTCGGTAGCCGTGCTACAAGCGAGGTACATGCGCTCACCTAACTCACCAATAGTTAAGTTCTCTCCCTTGTTATTCTTCAAAATGAGTAAAGCATCAAACTGTGGTGGGGTTATGTCGAATTCTTGTAAGATATCGCGTCCTCTGCGCCTGATTATACTGTTAGCATGGCGTATCAACCGATCTAGCTCCACAATGCTTGCGTCAGATTGAGGCATCCCCTTCCCTCCATTCTCTTCATTTATTACATAGACCATGGGTAATGACAGAGCCTGCAGGTAACAAGCAACAGCTAATAATTTCAGTTTTCTTAGCTCTCTTTACAATGCTACCAAACAAAGGGAAGCTACGTCAAGGGTTTTATGCTACTTAACCGGGTCTTCGTCAAAAAAGGCCGCGTTCCAGCCGCGGCCTAGTCTTGACAAGAGTATATTATCCTGTATGATGTTCGCCAATAACCTGCTAATCAGCAAAGTATTTCTCTATTGCCTTAAACAGCGCTTGCGCTATACGCTGGCGAATATCTGGTTGGAAGAGCAATCTCTCATCAGTCACATTAGAGATGAAACCGAGTTCAGCCATAGCTCCCGTCGTCAGGGTATCACGACAGATTATGTAACGCCCCGATTTAGCCCCTCGATTAGGCCAAGTGGATCCGAATTCGGCCATCAGATTATCCTGCACTAACCGAGCAAAACGCTCGTTATCTCCCCGCGGATAATACCAAGTCTCCATACCACGGGCCTCGCGATTTGTAGCCGAGTTGATATGAATGCTAATCATCAAGTCGGCACCCGACTGGTTGACTAGTTCGGCGCGGGCAGGCCCCTGAATTGGTGGGCTGGAGTATTCTCGCGTCATCACTACTTTAGCCCCGCCCTGCTGCAACAAGGCGCGCAGACGATTGGCAATATCATGGGTATAGTCGGCTTCGTGCCAACCTAGGGTACCGGTAGCGCCAGAATCAACTGCTCCATGCCCTGGGTCAATGGCTACGATTTTATTGACTAAAGTAGGCAAGGCAACCGCTAGCTCCCAGGTTGTGGCTCCTGTCTGCTGGATGTGGTAGGCCAAGGAGCGCGGCACCTTCACCGTCAGACGCACTTCAGATCCTACCTGCTCAGCTTTCACCTGCGTAACGTAGGTACCATCACCCGGTAACTCTTTAGCCACTCCTTCCGCCAAAGTGGCCCCACTCACAGTCACAATGATCGCTGCTTCAGCTGAACTGTATTTGACAGTCGGCTGACTAGGCCCATCCAGCGTCAGGCGTACCCGGGGGCCCCGGTCAGTAGAAGCGAACTCCAAGCGCTGCACCAAAGTGCCGAAAGTTAGCTGCCAACCTGCCTCTGTATAGTTGAGGCGATAGCTAACCGGCTGTTTTAGCTGGAGCAGAAGAGAAGCCCCACTGCCATTTTCCTTCCAAGAAGCTGCCGCAAAATGGGCGGATCCCTTAATAGACAGTTCTGCCTGGCTACCCTTAACCACGCCAGGGAAATTGATCGCGATTCCTGGGACAACATCGGCGTTAATCAATCTGCTTTCTAGTGGCACTAAGAAGTCAGCTATATAACCTTTCTTCCCCCCGCCATACTATCCGCACTGGAATTTACCACCAATCCAGTGCAATGAATAACTATTCCCCTTTTTTCTCGTCTAATTTATTAAAGTAAATCCCTTAACCGAGA
>CALNBW010000248.1 GCA_937874815.1 uncultured Bacillota bacterium
GCGTTGGTAAAACCGAGTTAGCGCGGGCGCTGGCCGAGGCTTTGTTCTCCGACGAGGACGCCATGATCCGCATTGACATGTCGGAATACATGGAGCGGCACTCCGTTTCTCGCTTGGTCGGCTCTCCTCCCGGTTATGTTGGCTATGACGAGGGTGGGCAGCTCACTGAAGCCGTTCGCCGCAAACCTTATTCGGTCGTGCTGCTGGACGAAATGGAGAAAGCTCATCCGGATGTATTCAACATCCTGTTGCAGGTGCTGGAGGATGGCCGTTTGACAGACGGCAAAGGACGTACCGTTGATTTCCGTAACACGGTGTTGATCATGACGTCTAACGTGGGTGCCCAGATGCTGCGCAAGGGGGTCGGACTCGGCTTCCACACCGGCGATGATGAGGCCCACAGCCAGAATCAGTATGAGCTGATGAAGAAGCGGGTAACGGAAGAGCTAAAACGTAGTTTTCGCCCAGAATTCCTCAACCGCGTGGATGAAATCATTGTGTTCCATCAGCTGGAGCGCGAGGATTTACGGCAGATCGTGGACCTCATGGTGGGCGAACTGGGCCAGCGACTGCAGGAATATGGCTTCAAGATTCAGCTGACTGATGCAGCTAAAGATCTTCTCACGGAGGCCGGCTATGATCCGACCTTTGGGGCCCGTCCTTTGCGCCGAGCTATTCAGCGGCAGATTGAAGATGAGCTATCGGAGAAAATGTTGGAAGGTAAATTCAAGGATGGAGACCTAATTTACGTCGACGTTGCCGATGGCAAGCTGACCTTTGAGAAAAAGAGCCAGCCACAAGCGGAAAGTAGCCCGTCACCAGAGGAGGCAAGCGAATAATATAATTGCTGAGCATCAATTGCGGCTGCGTAGGGGCTGCTGGGTGCTTGCTGTAAGCACGATTGGAGCCTGCTCCTGTGCTCTAAGCAAGCGCCCAGTAGCCCTTTGCTATGCGCGGAACCTGCCCCTTTTATCTTTTCTCCGTTAATTAATGGTATAATATTGGGCGGGGGAGGTGAGGGTCAAATTAGAACGAGAAGTAAGTTTGTTTGTCAGGCCTGTGGCTACGAAACACCAAAATGGCTGGGGCGTTGCCCCGAGTGCAACGAATGGGGCACCTTACAGGAAGAAGTTATTGTGCAGACCCGTAGCAGCGCTGTGGGCAGCAAAACGGCGACGCCAGCGGCCCCCGTCAAATTGCAGGAGATTTCCGGTTCTAGCTGGACGCGCCAGACAACTAACATTGTAGAGCTTGACCGCGTTCTGGGGGGCGGTTTAGTTCCCGGGGGTGTGGTTCTGGTCGGGGGCGACCCAGGCATCGGTAAGTCCACATTGCTGATGCAATTGGCCGGGCGTCTGGCCAGTCGGGCTATTTCGGTGCTATATGTGTCCGGTGAAGAGTCGCAGCAGCAGATTAAGTTGCGTGCCGATCGTCTGCAAGTATCCGATGGTCCCATTTTTATTGCCGCTGAGACGGAGCTGGACGCTATTAATAGCCAATTGGTAGCCTTGCAGCCACAAGTGGTAATCATCGACTCCATTCAGACTGTATATTCGGCCAACCTAACCTCGGCTCCCGGCACAGTGGGCCAAATCCGTGAATCGGCCAGTCGCTTAATCCGGTATGCCAAAGAGACAGGCACTGTGCTTTTTTTAGTTGGCCACGTGACAAAGGACGGGTCAATTGCTGGCCCGCGAGTGTTAGAGCATATGTGGTGCTCTACTTCGAGGGCGAAAGACACCAATCTTTTCGTATTCTGCGGGGTGTTAAGAACCGTTTTGGGTCCACCAATGAGATCGGTGTTTTCCAGATGGGCGAGACAGGGCTCCGTGAGGTGGACAATCCTTCGCAACTGTTTTTGGGTGAGCGGCCAGAAGGGGTTGCCGGCTCGGTAGTTATTTCAGCTATGGAGGGCACTCGTCCGGTTTTGGTTGAGGTGCAGGCCTTGGTAGCACCGAGCAGCTTAGCTACACCGCGCCGCATGACTTCCGGCTTGGATAGCGGGCGGGTGGCAATGATATTGGCTGTTTTAGAAAAGCGTATGGGGTTACAATTACAATATCAGGATACATATGTAAATGCGGTAGGCGGTGTTAGAATACAAGAGCCAGCTGCCGATTTGGGTATAGCTTTGGCCATAGTATCGAGTTTCCGCGATCGGGCCCCGGGCCCGCATGACTTGATTGTGGGTGAGGTGGGGCTGGCGGGTGAGGTGCGGGGTGTGAGCCGCATCGAGAGTAGGGTGAACGAAGCCGTGAAGCTAGGTTTCTCCCGGGTGATTTTACCGGCGAGCAATCTGCGCTCTGGCTATAGACATGACGATATTGAACTAATCGGCGTCGCCTCAGTGGCCGAAGCCCTGAAGTATGCGATGAGGTAACATAACAGGACAATTCTAGGCTACTGGAAAAGACTGCGGTCATGCTTGGAGCGCTGTAGCCAGGCACATGCCATAGGTAGGGGCGAGACCCTGTCTCGCCCGGGCCGGACAGGGTCCGGCCCCTACGGGTCGTCAATTTAGAGGGAAGCCAAACGCTCCTATTTTTACGTTCTAATTATTAGATGCAAAAGGGAGGTTAGACAATGGCTGTTGAACGGGAAGACAGGCTGCTAAGCGCTCTGCGCACTATGGCCCCGGGTACCTTATTGAGGGAGGGGCTAGATAACGTGTTGAGGGCTAAGACTGGGGCTATTATCGTCTTGTCTGATTCTCCCGAGGTGCTAAAGCTGGTCGACGGTGGGTTTCAGCTGCAGTGCGATTTTACCCCGGCCGCTCTCTACGAACTGGCTAAAATGGATGGTGCCATTATCCTTAGTGCCGACGCCAGGAAGATTATTTATGCTAATACGCAGCTAGTGCCCGATCCGAGTGTGCCATCAACGGAGACGGGTATTCGGCATCGCACCGCGGAACGGGTAGCGCGCATGACCGAAGAGATTGTAATCGCTATCTCGCAAAGGCGCAACATCATCAGTCTTTATCGGGGTTCGCAAAAGTACATACTGCGCGATCTTAACGTAATCCTATCCAAGGCCAACCAGGCCATTCAAACTCTAGAGAAGTATAAGGCGGTGCTAGACCAGGCGCTGATCAACTTAGGAGCTTTAGAGTTTGAAGATTTGGTGACTGTTTATGACGTATGCAACGTCATGCAAAGATTTGAAATGGTATCGCGCATCGTGAGCGAGATCAAACGCAATATTGTTGAACTCGGCGCAGAAGGCAGGCTGATTAACATGCAATTGGTCGAGCTGGTTGGCAACTCCGAAAGCGAGTCCCTTTCCGTACTCAAAGACTATATGGCTCCTGGCGAAACTCGGCATCCAGCCGAAATCCGCGAAGAGCTGGCTCAGTTTACTTCAGAAGAGCTCCTGGAACCGATCAATTTCTGTCGGCTGATGGGTTACGGTGCCAACTTAAATGCCCTGGAGCGCCTGGTTTCACCGTGTGGCTACCGCATGCTGCAGAAGATACCGCGCTTGCCGAATACCGTAGTTGAAAACCTGGTTGACTATTTTGGCAGCCTGCAGGGCGTCTTAGGGGCGTCAATTGAAGAGTTGGATGATGTTGAGGGCATCGGAGAAGTGCGCGCCCGTGCCATAATTGAAGGCCTGCGGCGCTTGAAAGGGCAAGCGCTGATTGACCGGCATCTTTAAGCAAGAAATTGCAAAGGGGCTGTTGCAGCTAATGCAACAGCCCCTCTTCTGTTATTTTCGTGCCCCAAGAGGCCAGAGTAAGGTCGTTGGTCCTGCAAAGAGCGCATTGGGGCCTCAAATAAAGGGTGCTTAGACAGCGACGGTTAAAAGCGGCCAACTGTTTGAGCTGAGGCGAGTTTTGGCCGCT
>CALNBW010000249.1 GCA_937874815.1 uncultured Bacillota bacterium
TAAGGTCACGACTATAAACCAGTCGGTGACTGCGGAAAAAGCAGAAGAATTTAGCCGGGCAGTAAACGCAGTCAAGAACCTGCGCTCCTGGCTAGAGAAGGTGGAAATTCTGCAGACAGAGTCGATGCATTTATACTTTGCCGGCATTATCCACACCGGCGATAGATTGACACTAAGGCAGGTGATTTAGATGGCTTTTGGTGGGCTAATCTTAACGAACAAGGGTAGGAACCTACAGGTTAAGGCGCAGCTGGGCACGCAGCTGACATTTACACGCATGGCTGTTGGAGATGGGGAGCTGGGTGGCAGTTCAATCCTAGAACTGAATGCGCTTAAGCATGAAATAAAGTCCTTGCCCCTTAGTAAGTATCGTCGCATGGCCGATGGCAAAGCGCTGGTAGGTGCGGTGCTCTCAAACCAAGATCTTGTTGCTGGATTCTACTTCCGGGAAATCGGCATCCTCGCCGAGGATCCAGACGAGGGGGAGGTGCTCTACTGCTACGGTAATGCAGGCGCAACAGCTGAGTACATCCCGGCCGGTGGCGGGGCCGACATCCTTGAGAAGTCGATCGATGTTATTACCATAGTAGGGAACGCAGAGAATGTGAGCGCAACTATTGAACAGTCGCTGGTGTATGCTTCAGCTGCCGATCTCGAGCTACATGTGAACGCAGAAGCGCCACATAGTGGACACGCCACCCTTGATGCAGAAGGCAAGGTACCCGTTGACCAACTGCCGGCCATGGATTATGTACCAATATCGGACGTAGGTGCGCCTGGAGGGGTAGCTAAACAGGACGAGTTTGAGTCGCATAAGGCAGAAACTGCGACACAAGTACACTTAGCTAAGAACATTGGGTTAGAGGATGCTGGCAACCACTTTGCGGCAACGGATATTGAAGGGGCATTGTCAGAGCTTTTTCAGTCTGTCAGTAATGGTAAAGGGCTATTGGAAACCGCCATTCCTGACAAGGAGGGTACGGTTTCCAAGCAGGGTGATATAGCTGCATTTGTGGAATTAGATACAGGAATTAGGAGCATACCGCAAAAGCCGCCACAGGGGGAACAGACGTTTCTTTCCTCTGGAACCTTTATTCCTCCTGCCGGTGTTGAGTTTATCGATGTGTTTATGGTAGGTGGCGGTGGCGGAGGTGGATACGCTAGCCCTAATAGTATTTCCGCAGGCGGCGGTGGCGGTGGCTATGTGCGGACAATAGCCGGGCTACCAGTGATCCCGGGTAAAGCGTATGCAGTAGCGGTGGGTGCGGGTGGAAATGGTTACATGTATAATACCTCCTACCCATCTGATGGCGGGGAATCTTCTATACAAAGCGAATTAGGTATACATACCGCAAGCGGTGGAAAGATGGGTTCTGGTAACTGGAGCGCAGGTGATGGCGGTAGCGGTGGAGGCATGGGCAATAATAATACTGGAGGTTCCTACGGCGGAGCAGGCGGTTCTGATGGCGCAAATGGCACTATACCACCGGGTAGTAGTACAACCGCATATAATGTAGGACGCGGACAGTTAATATCTACTAAGGCGTGGGGCCAATCCAGCGGTACATTATATGGCGGTGGTGGTGGCGGTGGTGGTAGAAACGTTTATGAATATGGAGGAACTGGGGGGTCTGGGGGTGCAGGAGGTGGCGGGAAAGGTGGCGATACTGAGGTAAACCCGAACGCACTGCCGGGGACAAATGGAACAGGTGGTGGCGGTGGTGGTATGGGGGCTTACGCTAATGGTAGTGGTAGGGGCGGCAGCGGCATTGTCATAGTTCGCTGGGGATATTAGGGAGGGATATATTGTGTTAAATAGATTGCCTTTTTATAGCAGCAGATACGCGCTTATTAAAGACGGTGTAGTGACCAACGTCATAATGGCTGACAGCTACCCTACAGCTGGGATGATTGGCGAAGCACATGGCGCGGATGAAGTCGTAGAAGTTTCTCAATTTGCGGTAAGTATTGGCGACCAGTACATTGATGGCGTTTTCTATCACGAGGGTAACGAGGTTGAGCGACAATTAACGCTCGAAGAAGAAAACGAGCGTTTGAAGCAATTACTTGCTGACTTAACGGAAGTAGTATTGCTAGGAGGTATGCCACAATGAGCGTACAAGCAAGGCTTTATAAGTTTTTGATTGAGATGGGGCGCATCACACTAAAGGAAGTGCCCGAGCCATATAAGACAGAACTAAGCAACGACGCATAAGACCGTTTAGCAGAGTATCTATCGCGGTGGTATAATTTAATAAAGGAGGCGAAATTGTATGTATAAAGAAATCATTGAGGGGTTGCAAGAGCTGGGTGCGTTGATTCAACGGGGAGTGTCGATTTCGGACAGTGAGCCACTCACAGAAAAATACGCGAACCTATGCCAAGAAGCTGCCGAAGCTCTGGCTCAGTTAAGCAAAGGGCCCCTCCAATAAAAAGGAGCCCCGGAAGGGGCCCTTTGACATATTTACTGAACATAAGACCCATTAAGCGATATACGCGAGCGACCCTGAGGGTCGTTTTTTAGTCCCGCCGGTTGCCGAGGCCGGCTACTGGGAGGTGGGAGCAATGGACGATATGAATTGGCTGCGCAGTGTGTGGGAGCACGCGCAAAATTGGGCAATGTGGGCATGGAGTGCTGTAGTAGGTTACTTGATGTGGCTGGTTGGAGGGCCGTCAGTTGCCCTAAGCGCGCTGTTTACGGTGATGGGCATAGACTTTGCCTGCAAACTTGTGGCCGAATCAGTAAAAGCTGGGGGGTTCTTTCGCGCTATCAGACTAGGTACAGTGCGGAGCAAAAAAGCCTTTACAGGTACTGCGCTTAAATTCTTTGGGTATTTTGCGCTTGCGGCTGCTGCGCACCAATTGCGGCGAGTGACACCATTCCCGCAGCTGAGCGAGGTATTGTCATCCGCTGTCTACATGTTCCTAGTAATCGTCGAGCTGATCAGCATAACCGAAAATCTAGACGAAGCCGGGCTCTCCAGCTTGCGGCCGTTACAGCGACGCCTGGTCAGAGAGCGGGAAAAACTCGAACGCGGCGATGAGGCACCAGTCCAGCCGACTTGGGCTTATGAGAGTGCTGCAGGTTTGGAGCGAGTTCCGAAAGACGGTGAGCCAGGCAAATGGGAAGAACCATGAGGGAGGTGAATTAGATGCGAATAATGAAGGACCCCGGGCATGGTGGCAGCGATCCGGGTGCAATGGCCAATGGTCTAGTAGAAAAAGACCTTAACCTACAGCTAGCGCAGCTGGCAGCTAAGGCCTTGGCCAAGCTGTCAGAGGGCTATGTCGATAAGCAAGGCCAGTCAGTGGAGATCAGGCTGACTCGTGATAAAGACGAGACACTGTCACAGTCCGAGCGGCTGCGGCGCATTGCCGCTTTCAACCCAGATATCTGCGTATCTGTCCATTTCAACTCTGCTACTAACGCGCAGGCAACCGGTACCGAAGTGTTCCATGCAGCCAAAGACTCACGTGATGACCAGCTGGCCGATCTGCTGATCAAGCACCTAGCTAAAACAGGTATGCCGAGCCGAGGTACCAAGACGAGATCTACCAGCGCTGGTGAGGATTACTACTACATCATCCGCGAGGTCATGGATCACGACACCATTTCAGTGTTGCTCGAGGGCGCATTCCTGACTAACTCAGACGATGCAAAAAGAATCAAAGACGGTTGGATCAGCCAAGCAGCCGAGGCAGTTGCCCAGGCTGTTTTTGATTGCATTAAGCCGCAGCTGAAGAAGGGCAAGCCGGTAGTAGCCAAGCAACCGATCATGATCGAGGCTATCCCGACATTAACCCACTTTGAGGACAAAAGTTATGAGTCCTACATCATCAAAGGGGTAACTCATACCCCAGTACGCGGCATCTCAGAGAGCAACGGGCTACTAGTGGGCTACGATGCCGACAGTAAGGAAACCACGCTCAAAAGAAGGAGGTGATATTGATGTCTATCACATTAACTGCAATCGCTCCTCTGATCATGCTGGCCGTCTTGGCCGAGGCCGTGACAGAGCAGATCAAAGACGTGCTGCCGACCGACTTACTAGGCACCCCCCAGGCTAAGCGCCTGGTTTCCTTGATCGTCGGGCTAGCTCTCGCCGCCATGCTCCGGGTCAGCTTGTTCGCAGACGCTACCGGCTCTGTCCAGGTAGTGGGTATTCTGCTGGCAGGGCTGCTGTGTAGCCGTGGCGCAAACTACGTGCATGACGTATTTGGCATGTTTGCCAAGGTTGGAGATACAATTGGTCAGTCTGTAGATGATGCCGCCTAGCGCAACTATCCCTATTTCAAAGCCCCCGCAAGGGGGCTTTTTGGTTTTTAGAACAAATGTTTGACATTGTGCTGCTTTATTCGCAATGATATGGTATTGTTTAAGCAGGCTAGTCTGGCGTCATGAACCAGACAAAAACGCACTTCCCGTAGGTGCCGCCTGCTTTTCCTATACTACGGGGCAAAAACACTATTACGGGGGTGTTCATATCATATCTACTCAGTCCACTGGGGAGCTTTTGCTTACCCAAATTTCCTCAACCGTCACATCTCTATCTCCGTCCATTGACCAGGCCCAGCTACATAGCCAACTTACACAAATCCTATCCCTCTATGATGTCAGACCGGCCATGTTGCCGGGTGCACATCCAGACACAAGCGATAAGGTTAGGCTATTCTTAGGTGCCAAAAAGCTGGAAGGGTTGAGCCCACTCTCGCTGAAGTCGTATAGGCTAGAGCTCCGCATCTTTGCCGAGAGAATAACAAAGCCTGTCGAAAACATTACCACAGCAGATATCCGTCTCTTCCTCAGCGATTTCCCCCACTTAAAATCCAGCTCCATAGCTAAAAAACTATCCGTCCTAAAGAGCTTCTTCGGTTGGTTAACCGGGGAGGAAATCATACAGCGAGACCCGACGCGTCAGATCAAGGCGCCGAAAAAGGAAAAGCGAGTGCCGAAAGCCCTAAGCATCGAAGGGCTGGAGATGATGCGCGAGGCGTGTCAAACGCTTAGGCAACGGGCATTACTTGAGGTGCTATACGCTACTGGCGGGAGGCTATCAGAGATCCAAGCCTTGGACAAGCGTGATATTAATCAACAGACCATGAGCGCATGGGTCATTGGCAAGGGTGACATAGAAAGGGAAGTCTATTTTAGTTTCAAGGCTATGTATCACCTAAACAAATATCTTAAATCTCGTGATGATTTGGTGCCAGCTCTCTTTGTCACTGAGAGGAGGCCGTATCGAAGGCTTTCTAGGCGCGGCATTCAAAGGGAAATAGGCAAGATATCAGAAGTAGCGTGTATGCAGAAACACGTGCATCCGCACGTACTGCGGCATACTTTTGCCACGTTGACACTTAACAATGGAGCAGACCTTGCAGCTGTCCAAGCGTTACTGGGGCACTCTGACCCGGGAACTACTCAGATTTATGCACAGGTGAGCGATGACAGGAAGCGCGATCAGTACAAAAAATACTTGGTACAATAAGATATCTGATAAGACTGGGCAAAAAAATGTCCGGTCTTTTTTTACCTAAAAATGCTTAAGGACCCCGATAGTACAATGCCTAGGAGCTTTCTAAAACGCCTCTAAACGGCGCAGAGAAACTTCCAGTACTGCAAGGAACTGGATAATCGATGGGCGGTGATAGCTTGACCATTTCCAGTCGAAACCAGTACAATTAACTTAGAAAATATCGGGGGAGGGCGTTTTATATGGGGCTATTTTCGCAAGGCACCTGTGTCTTGTGCGGCGCTCCGGTTAAGTCGATGTGGGCCGCCAAGATCGCAGAGGGGCTGTTGTGCAAAGCATGCTGTAGAAAGGCAGGTTATTTTTCTCGCTCACGCGCAAAGAATAAGACATTGGATAACGTTAGAGCTGATATGGCCAGGATGGAAGCCGCTGCTGCCAGACAGAGGGCGTTCGAGCCAACCAGGACAATTGGTAAACATCTTGCTATTGATGAGCATAAGCAGCAATGGCAGATTCTCGATGGGGTTACTGGCAAACTGATCATGTCCAGGGTGCTGGATTTCTCCGAAATAGTGAGCTATGAACTGCTGGAGGATGGAGAAACATTAGCCAAGGGCGGACTTGGGCGTGCGCTAGTCGGAGGGGCGCTTTTTGGCGGCGTGGGTGCCATAGTTGGTGGAGTAACCGGCAAGAAGTCCAAAAATGTAATCAACAGTATGAAAATCAAGATCACAGTAAGGGATATGTCTAATCCAGTCGTGTACGTATCCCTGATCAGCGGCAAAACCAAACATAATTCTCTTACACATCGACTTGCTCAAGAAACTGCACAAGAGATCCTTTCTCTGTTGGAGCTGATGCAGGAGTTAGCGGGTAACGTTTAATGCAAGCACAAAAAAGGGGCCCAATGAACGGCCTCCTTTTTTGATTACTATCGTGTTAAGCGGGATACAATGGGCACCATGCGGTAGTATTTGGGCACCATTTGGGCACCATGTTGACTTGCCGACCCCGATATAACGGGCGCGGGGAGGCGTTACGCAACTGACTCTTAATCAGTGGGTCCGGGGTTCGAATCCCTGATGGCGCACCATACGAAACTCAAGCCCCGCAGGCCTTGCGGGGTTTTTTGTTTTTCCTTTTAGTCGCATCAATGATGTAGGTCCTACCTTACGTAAACGGGGGCATAGAGGCGGTTCTGTTTCTAGCTGAAGGCCCAGCCTCAAACTGACAGCATGAAGGGCTATCGGTGCAGCTGTAAATCCAAATTACACTGTGGTGGCGCTGGCTGTGAACGTTGTAGAAGGAAAAGATCTAGGACACGCAGAAATAATACTAGGCAAGTCTAGACCTGTGCCACCCTATATCGACGCCTGAGAATGCCGCACCCGCAGAAGGGGTGGCCCGTAGCACCAATGGTTCACGATAGGTTTTCCCGGTGTTATTAAGAACTGTTACGAGGTATCTACAGATATTCTGGCCAAGATATAAGGGGGTGAACCTAATGCGAGAATATAACACGGTGGAGGAACTGCAGAACGCGCCGGAAGGCGAGCATTTTGAATTTAAAGAAGCTAAGGCGCGTTTTGATTTTAGAGAAGCCGTTAAATACTGCTGTGCCCTGTCTAATTCTGGCGGTGGAAAACTTGTACTCGGTATTACCGACAAGCGACCACGCAAAGTAGTCGGTAGTAAGGCCTTTGAACAGCCGGAACGTACCCGAAAAGGTTTGATGGAGAAGCTACACGTCCTTGTTGATTTTGAAATTATGGAACAAGACGGCAAGCGCGTGCTGGTCTTTACCGTAGCAAGCCGCCCAGTGGGGCTGCCTATTCAGGTTAATGGTGTCGCCTGGTGGCGTGATGGCGATAGTCTTATGCCCATGCCGGAAGATGTTCGTCGTGGGATTTATGAAGAAACCGATTTTGATTTCTCCAGCAGTATCTGTGTTGGGGCGAGTCTGAGCGACCTGGACGAGAACGCCATTGATGTTTTTCGAGCAAAATGGTTGGAAAAGAAAGGTCAAAAGCGCATCAAAAGCCTTTCACCAGAGCAATTGCTGATGGATTGCGAAGCAGTTACTGACGAGGGAGTAACTTATGCAGCGCTTGCCTTGTTTGGGAAAAGAGCGTCCCTTGGCAAATACCTTCCGCAATCGGAAATCATATTTGAATATCGCTCCTCCGACGCTTCGGGGCCAGCCGCGCAGCGAGAAGAGTTTCGTGTTGGCTTCTTTGCCTGCTACGATCGCATTTGGGAGCTTATTAACTTAAGAAACGACAGGCAGCATTATCAAGAAGGCTTTTTTGTTTTTGACATACCAACCTTCAATGAGCGTGTTGTGCGCGAAGCCATCTTGAATGCTGTTAGCCATAGAAATTATCAACTGGGCGGAAGTGTCTTTGTCCGCCAATATCCCAACAGGCTTGTGGTAGAAAACCCAGGTGGATTCCCCAAGGGCGTGACTCTGGAAAATATCCTTGATCGTCAGTCGCCGCGTAATCGCCGTATTGCGGAAATACTTGCCCTTTGCGGTCTCGTTGAGCGATCGGGCCAAGGAATGAATCTTATGTATGAGTTGAGCATTATGGAAGCTAAACAACTTCCCGACTTCAACGGGACGGACGACAACTTTGTGCGTATTACGTTAAACGGGCTAGTACTGGATAAAACAATGCTGTCGCTGATCAACAAAATCGGCAATGACCGTTTAGAATCTATGTCTACCGCTGACTTCCTTGTCATAGACGCACTGTATCATGAGAAAAAGTTGCCAGGAAACCTACGGCCGCGGTTGAAACGATTGATTGATTTGGGTATCGTTGAACACCTTAGCCGAAACAAATACGTGCTTGCTCGCAGTCTGTATGAGGTCACCGGCAAATCCGGCGTTCACACTCGGATTGTCGGCTTGGACCGTGATACGAATAAGGAATTACTGTTAAAGCATATCCGGAAGAATGGCGGCAAGGGAACACCGTTCAAAGAATTGGAGCAGGTTTTGCCTAGCTATTCCAAAAACCAAATTAGAGTGTTGGTGAGAGAATTGCGGGCAGACAATCTTATTTATGCTGTCGGCAAAACCTCAGCGACGCGGTGGTTTGCGCGCTAACTTTGAACCAACTTTGAACCAACTTTGAACCAACTTTGAACTAACTTTGAACTAACTTTGAACTAACTTTGAACTAACTTTGAACTAACCCGGCAACTATTCGACAACAGGGGACAAAACTTGCTGTTGGTAGATTAGCATAATTGTGCTATGATACCAGCAATATCTGTTAGGGAGGCAAAGCCCACAATGCCGAACTTGTCTATGGCTATCATGAATATGCAGCAACAACGGCAACTCGTGGTCGTAACTGGCAACGGGCTTTTGTTGTTGATTTATAGATAGCAGGAAAAGTTTTCGGCTATTGAAATCAGCGGTCGAAGTCCAGCAACTGGACTCCGGCCGCTTTTTTGCTTCTGTCAGACCTCGGAAATCGCAAATAGGAAGGGATGCTTATGAGTAACAGTCTATCGTCTAGGCCGGAATTCCCTAAAAGGGTGCT
>CALNBW010000250.1 GCA_937874815.1 uncultured Bacillota bacterium
TATCCTCGTGCCCTGAGCAGTGGCCTTGTATTCTTCATTATTGGCTTGGTTTGCGTCAGCTATGGGGTGCGTGGGGCCGTGCGCGCCATAATTAAGGTTCTCCTGCCCGAGCAAGAGGGGCAGTTAGTAGATTTGCTCTATGAGCATAACCTGCTATCTCGCGCCCCCCGGCTAGTGGTGATCGGTGGTGGCACCGGTATGCCAGTGCTGCTGCGAGGTCTGAAAGAATTAACCAGTAATTTGACCGCTATCGTCACTGTAGCCGATGATGGCGGAAGTTCCGGACGTCTGCGCGGCGAATTCGGCATCTTACCCCCGGGAGACATTCGCAACTGCTTGACCGCTTTGGCAACTACAGAGCCGATGCTGGAGCAACTCTTTCAGTATCGCTTTAATACGGGGTCTGGGCTAGACGGGCATTCTTTTGGTAACCTCTTTATTGCCGCCATGTCCGAAATAACCGGGGATTTTGAGGCGGCAGTGAAGGAATCCAGTAAGGTTTTGGCTGTGCGCGGTAGGGTGCTGCCGGTAACGCTAGATAATGTGGTGCTATGCGCGGAGTTGAGCGATGGAAGCACGGTTTGCGGCGAAAGCAATATCACGGCCTCCCAAAGCTCCGTCAAACGGGTTTTCACTATACCGGCAGAAGCTGATCCTCTGCCGGAAGCTTTGGCCGCGATCAAGGAAGCGGATGCAGTTATCCTGGGCCCCGGCAGTTTATACACCAGCATTATTCCTAACTTGCTGATTCCAGGCATTACGGAAGCGATTGCTGCTTCAAAAGCTAAAAAGATCTATGTCTGTAACGTCATGACCCAGCCCGGTGAGACGACGGGCTATACGGCTGCCGACCACTTGAAAGCTATCTTGGATCACTCGCAGCCTAACCTGCTTGATTGCGTGCTGGTTAACACAGCACCCATTGATCCGCAGTTATTGGCTCGTTACGAGGCAGAAGGTGCGGCACCGGTAGCCGTCGACAGCGACGCGCTAACGAAGCTAGGCGTCAGCGTGGCTATCGGCGACTTGATCAGCCAAGAGGATGTGGTGCGCCATGATTCACAGCGATTGGCTCGAGCCGTCTTTCGCCTCACATTGCGCGCCACCCTGCGCCAAGAAGGGCACAGATTCAAGCGGCGCTACCTCATCCGCATGAAAGACATCGAACTCTAGGACAGGGGGACGTAGGACAGGGGGACGGACCTTTCGCCTGCAAAAATAAGGAAATCTATTTTGTGGGAGGTCGAAGGTCGATGTTCTCCCAATCGGATGGCATTCAAACGGTGCGAAAGGGCGCGCGTCATACGCAAAGCGCATTGGAGCCATAAATAAAGGAGCGAAGGAGGTAAGGAATTGGAGCGACAACAGGCCGAGCTTGCGAGTGCCGTCGCTCCCCTTACCGAACTGAGCTCATTCCGACAGCGTCTGGCTACAGCGCTCTAGTATGACCGCGCCCCTTAACAGGCATAAAAAGGGCAGTCGCGTGACTGCCCTTTTGTGTTGCGTTTTGCTATGCCTCAGGTGCGTCCAGGTAAGCAATGAGGAGACGGCCGGTAGCGAGCAGCGCTTCTTGGTGCGTGCGCTCGTGGGCGTGGGACGCATCAACGCCAGGGCCGATGAGGCCGGTGCGGATATCGTTACCTGCACGTAAAGCTGGGCCGGCATCAGAGCCATAGAAGGGGAAGATATCTACGGCATAAGGAATGTTATTGGCTTCGGCTAAATGGGTCAGGCGGCGCCTAATACCGAGATCGTAAGGTCCCCCGCCGTCTTTAGCGCAGATAGATACGCTGAATTCGTTACCGCCGAGGCCGTTGCCGATGCACCCCATATCAACCGCAATGAACTCGGTTGTCTTTGGCGGAGTGCCGTAGGAAGCCCCATGACCGACTTCTTCAAAATTGGTGATGAAGAAGTGGGTAGTAGCAGCCGGCTGCAAGTTGTTCTCCCGATAATACTTGGCCACACCCAGCATCACTGCTACGCTAGCTTTATCATCTAGGTGGCGCGACTTAACAAAACCGCTCGGGGTGATTTCGGTGCGGGGGTCAAAGCTGACGAAATCCCCTACACTGATGCCAAGATGCTTGGTATCAGCTGCGCTTTGCACCTTTTCATCCAAGCGGACCTCCATGTTAGCGGGAATGCGCTCCAGCTTGTGCGCATCAGCGCCATAGACGTGACTGCTGGCCTTGGTGGTTAGAATAGTGCCAGTGTAAGCCCTGCCGTTGGCTGTAGTAATTGTAACGTGTTCGCCCTCAACGGCTTGCATCATATAACCGCCCAGGGTAACAAACTTTAGGCGGCCGCTGCTTTTGATTTCGCTGACCATGGCCCCTAGAGTGTCGACATGCCCCGAGAGAACCCGTTGGCGCTCATCATCTTTGCCTGGCAATGTGGCCAGTAGACCGCCCTTGTTGGTCAGCTGACAGGCCAGGCCCAGAGACTCAAATTCACCCTTAAGGCCTGCCATGATCCGCCGAGTATCACCAGTGGGGCTGGGGGTGGTGCAAAGTTTTACTAGTTGCTCCATGATGTATGGCATATCTAGCATCATGCCCATTTAAAAAACCTCCTCGTAGCAATTATTCTCTTGCCAGCAAGAGTGCTACGTTTTATTTCTATGCCGAACTAATATTTCCTGCACCAAACTAGCTATGGGCTCGCTTTGCTCCAACACAAAGGGCGCATGGGCAGCTTGTCTCACACTGGGGTGAGCCAGCGGGGCAGCTAAACCCCATTTGGCTCGCTTAATCATCTCTAAATCGGCTGTGCCATCGCCACAGGCCGCAGTCTCATCCCACGTCAGCCCCAGGTGGGGCAATAGCCAGTCTAGCGCCGAGGCCTTGTTGATGCCGGTGCGATTGATAAACAACCAGGTTTTATCTGCTTCCTGCAAACGGCCGAGCGCTACCTGCTCTGCCCATCTTGTCTGGGCGATCAGCTGCATCATCTGGCTCACTGCCTCTTCGCCCACCACCACCATTTCTAACGTAGGCGTCCCCTGCAGGGCATTAGCTAGGTCGGCCTTTATCAGCCAATCTGGGCGCAGGGGCTGGTCAGGCACCTGGTTGAACCAGACTTCATCGCCCACATAAGCACTGATGCGCAGCCCCTGTTCGTTGGCCAAGTATGCTAATTCTTGGGCCACTCGGGTACAGAGCGGCCAAGTCATCAGTGGCTTCCGCTGGTGGTAATCATAGACCATAGCGCCCATATGGCACACCACAGGTGTGGCCAGCTGGAGTTCAGCGTGTATCGCTGCAGTGGACCGGTAACCGCGGGCAGTAGCTAAAATCACCTGTAGATCATTTGCCTGCGCTAGCGCCAGCGCTTCTTTTGTAGCCAGACTAAGCTGGCCATTTACGTCCAGTAGTGTATTGTCTATATCCAGTAACAGCGCTTTAATCATCGTTCACGCTCCTCTCTCGCTTACTAGCTTTTGCACACTCCAGATTAATAAACCTCAGTCGCTCTCTTATTGCAAGCAGGAAATCGCTAGTCGGGCGTGGAAAATATGCAATCATATCTGTAGACAAGCTTGTACCCTAAAAGCCGCGCATAAATTATATATTCATAGACATAACGGCAAGGGTACTGCCTATAGGGGCAGCCAGAGGTTTTGTGGGCCAAGATTGAAATGTAGGAGGTACCGGAGAAGTGGAGTTGACAGCTAATGCGCTAACCGTCTTAGAGAGACGGTACTTAAAAAAGATTGACGGCCAGGTTTGTGAGGGACCAGAGGACATGTTCCGGCGTGTCGCCGACAATATTGCCGCCGTCGAGGTGACCCATTACGGCAAAACAGAACCAGAGGCTGAAGAGTTGGCCCAACAATTCTATGAAATGATGACTAACCTTGAGTTTCTACCTAATTCGCCCACCCTTATGAATGCGGGGCGTGAATTGCAGCAGTTAGCTGCTTGTTTTGTGTTGCCGATTGAAGATAGTATGGAAAGCATCTTTGAGACTTTGAAGAACGCCGCTATGATACATAAAAGTGGCGGGGGAACAGGTTTTTCCTTTTCCCGGCTGCGGCCGCGCAATGACATGGTGCAGACG
>CALNBW010000251.1 GCA_937874815.1 uncultured Bacillota bacterium
CCTATCTGCAGCTGCTCTCCCCCCACCAGCAGCTGGTCGGGCTCGGGCGGCGGTTCGGTAATGCCAACATAACGTGCTATCATGTCATCATACTCAGCCAACATGCGGGCATCTGCACCATGAATCAAAATGGGAGCCTGTGTGTACTCCTTGGCTGCCTTGAGGCCGCCTACATGATCCGCATGGCCATGGGTTAACACTATATATTTCACTGTCCCGGTGAAACCGTCTAGAATTTCTGCAATACGTTCTGGGCGCCCGGCCGGATCAATGAGCAGGGCTTCGTGGCTGGCTTCGTCCCACACTAAATAGCAGTTGGTGCCTAATGGCCCCATACGTTGTTTCTTGATTTGCATGCGGTTCGTCCCCCTAGAAAACTCTTTTACTATCTAACAAAACAGTTACTGGTCCATCATTATGAATCTCAACCTGCATCATGGCCTGGAAAATTCCAGTTTCTACCGGCACTCCTAGCTGCCGCATTTCCTCGACACAGGCCAAATAAAGCTCTTCCGCTAAGGCCGGCGGGGCAGCTTGGCTATAGCTGGGACGCCTACCACGCCGAGCATCTCCGTGCAAAGTAAACTGGGAGACGGCCAAAACGGAGCCTTGCACATCCCTCAAATCTAAATTCATCTTGTCGTCTTGGTCAGCAAAAATGCGCAACCCCACAATCTTGTTGGCCAGATAACTGGCATCGGCATGGGTGTCATCAGTTCCAACACCGAGCAGAACAACGACCCCGCGCTCGATGCTCGACACCAACTGACCATCAATGCTTACACTACCATAAGTGACACGCTGTACTACCGCCCGCATGTCTCCTCCTCTCTGCACCGACCGAGCGCTCGGGGCTAATGCACGCCAGGTGCAGCCACCCTTTGCACAGTGAATACATCGCGGATGCGCCCTAGACGCTCTAGCGTTGCAATCAAATGTTGTCTGTCCTTCACTACGATAGTAAAGGTTAAAATCGCCGTACGGTTCTTTTCCACCCGCGCTTGTAGGGAGCTAATGGTGATATTAGCCTCAGATAATAGCTGCACTACGTCACGCAATAGGTCCGGCCTATCCAGGGCGATCAGCTCAATCCGTACGGGGTAAGTAGCCTTATCTTGCTCATCCCAGTAGACCTCAATCAGTCGTTCTGGCTCGTTCTGCAATGATTTAGCATTTGGACAAGCGGCGGTATGGATAGATACGCCGCGCCCCCGTGTAATGTAACCAATTATCTTGTCTCCCGGAACCGGGTTGCAGCAGCGAGAAAAACGAATGAGGGCCTCTGGCAGGCCTTTTACTCTGACCCCACTCTCCGTATGACCGGAACGTTCCGGTTCGATCTCCGGAATATCTATGGCATCTGCCTCTGCTTGCCCCTGCTCTTCCCGGTAATCAACCACTAGCTTTTGCATCAGCCGCACTAGTGAGATTCCCCCATAGCCCAGTGAGGCATAGAGGTCATCTATTTCTTGGAAGCTCTGCTTACGGGCAAACTTGAGTAGGCGCTCTTCAGTAAGCACCAGGTGGGGTCCGATGCCCAGGCGGCTAACCTCTTTCTCTAGCATCTCCTTGCCCTTGCTGATATTCTCTTCGCGTTGCTCTTTCTTAAACCAGGCGCGGATTTTGCTTTTGGCCCCCGAGGTACGCACCATCTTCAGCCAGTCTTTGCTCGGGCCTTTGATCTTGTTGGAAGTGAGAATCTCCACAATATCGCCGTTCTGCAGCTGATAGTTATGAGGGACAATGCGCCCATTAACTTTAGCCCCTACACAGCGGTGACCAATGTTGGTATGGATGCGATAGGCGAAATCCAGGGGGATGGAGCCAGCGGGCAGATTGATGACATCGCCCTTCGGGGTAAAGACAAATACCTCATCGGGATAAAGCTCAATTTTCACTCCGTCCACAAACTCCTGGGCGTCGCGCAGCTCTTGCTGCCACTCGAGGATGCTACGTAACCAGGAAAAACGCGCGGACAGCTTCTGATCCGCCTTGGCACCTTCTTTGTAGCGCCAATGGGCAGCAATACCTGTCTCGGCCACACGGTGCATTTCCCAGGTACGGATCTGAATCTCCAAACGTTCGCCGCGGTCGCTGATTACCGTGGTATGGAGCGACTGATACATGTTGGGCTTGGGCACTGCAATATAGTCTTTAAATCGCCCTGGAATCGGTCGCCAAATGCTGTGAATCAGCCCTAGTACTTCATAACACTCTTTCACTGTATTCACTATAACCCGGATGGCCGTTAAGTCATAAATCTCTTCAAAGGTACGGCCGGCTTGCATTTTGCGGTAAATGCTATAAAAGTGTTTTGGCCTGCCCGAGATATCGGCCTCAATTCCGACTTCTTTGAGGCGTTCGCGTAAATCCATGATGGCATGGTTAATAACCGCCTCGCGTACATCGCGTTCGCGATACTTATCCGGTTCTAAGTAACGGAAAGCAGCATCTTCCAGTTCCCATTGGATGCGGCTGATGCCCAATCTTCCAGCCAAGGGAGCAAAAATATCTCTTGTTTCCAGGGCGGTTTCCCTTTGCTTATCCGGCGGCCGGTAACCCAAGGTGCGCATGTTATGTAGGCGGTCTGCTAGTTTAATGAGAATTACCCGCAAGTCTTCAGCCATGGCCAAAAACATTTTGCGCAAGTTCTCGGCTTGGCGTTCTTGCTTATTGAGATCTTCGAGGCGTCCGAGCTTAGTCACCCCATCGACTAAGTTAGCCACGGTGGGCCCGAAGGTCGTCTCTAGTTGCTCTAAGGTAACGCCGGTATCTTCAACTACATCATGCAGCAACGCGGCGATGATTGTGTCCGTGTCTAGTCCAATTTCCGCCAGAATGGTAGCGACGCCAAGGGGATGAATAATGTAATCCTCCCCAGATGCGCGTAGCTGCCCGGCATGGGCGCGGGCAGCAAAAAGATAGGCCTGCTCAATTCTTAAGAAGTCGGCTTGTTTGTCATAGCTTTGCACTTTCTCGAGCAAAGGGAGTAATTCTGGTGGAAACATAGTCTCATCCTCTTGCTTGCCGTGCGATACTCCCTGCCAATCAATATCCCTAATACTGGAGCAGTGAGATCACCGGGTACTTCTGTAGTAAGTCACGCCCCTTGAGATCAAGGAGCTCAATGAGAAAAGCTGTGGCCGCCACTACCCCACCTTCAGATTCGACGAGCTTGATCGCGGAAACGATAGTCCCGCCGGTGGCGAGTAGATCATCAAGAATCAACACTTTCTGCCCCGGGGCAATAGCATCAGTATGAATCTCCAGAGCATCCGAGCCATACTCCAGCTCGTAGGTCATGCGGCGTTTCTTGCCTGGTAGCTTGCCAGGTTTGCGGGCTGGCACAAAGCCTTTTCCAAGACTATACGCCAAGGGCGCTCCCAAAATAAAGCCTCGCGCCTCAGGAGCAACGATTACATCAAAATCGTAGGGTTCCAGTTTCTCTTTAAGGGTATCTACTGCTTGCTTGAGAGCAGCAGGGTCCTGCAATAGCGGCGTTATATCCCGAAAGATAATGCCAGGGTGGGGGAAATCAGGAATATCGCGGATTTTATCATATAAGTTCATTAAACGGCCTCCTTCTCCAACATCTGGTCTAGGCAAACAAAAGCTTATCCCGAAACAGGGGCGGAAATCAAGCTACGTAGGCTGCGCGCGATAATGCTGCCAGCATCTGGCCCACGGAGCCATTCCCTTGCCTCCGCAAAAGCGGCCAACTCGGCCTGAGCCTGCACAAAAGCATCCGAAGCGGCTAGCTCTTGACGCCCAGGCGGCTCAGGTAACCAATTTACCGTCACCCCCTCACTACTACATGCGTATTCTGCCAAAGCGAGTTCGTTCAGCACCTGTAAGTGAAAACTGATCTGGTCAGGTAGGCCAAGGAACCCGCCTGCTTGCATAACCTGGCGCAATTCCTCCCAAAACCACTGTTGTTCTTTCTTTGCCTTCAAGCCACGATATAAAGTGGCTAGCGCAGAACGGTTAGGGCCATTCTCAGCCCAGAAACTATAAACACGGTCGATATCATTCACATTATATAACAAGTGAATTCTGTGGTGGTAGAGACTCTCCTGTAAATCGGCCGCCACACGCTTCAAGCTAGGTAGCCCATGGGGGACATCAAGCCATATTAGATCGCAACTACTAGTAAGCGAACTAGGAGCAATCGGCTGCCACTGCCCATCTTGGCGGCGCAAGTACAACGGGCCCGATTGCTGCCAGATTTGCGCCTGATCCAAGTGTTGCTGCAGCTTAGGCCAGGTTTCCAAGTTGAGGCCTGGCCAGAACAATAGCAAAACCGCCTGCTCCTGACGGAGTAAACCTCGTAGATAATCGTCGCGATTAACTAAGTAGCGGGCATCGTAGACAGGTATGGTATCGTCAGCAGCTGGCTGACGCCAACTGCTCAAATATAGCACCAGTTTTTCTTGCCCGTTCCATACGTTGGCTTGCGGTGTATAGGCAATATCTAGCCATTCTTCAGTACTTACTTCAGCCAATTCCTGCCCCCGCCGCCAGGCCAACACCTCCCAAAGAATGCCGCCGCCTCGCAGTTCCATTTTCAGATGCTGACCTTCCCTACCCAGCAGGCGTGCCTTGTCTAGGCTCCAACGCTTACTGCAGAATACCGGCTCTGGATGCCCTGCTCCGTAAGGGCCTAGCCGTTCCAGAGAATGAACTAACTCTAAGGTTATCTCTGAAGGATCTAGCTCAGCATCAAGGTAGACATGCGGCTTAAGCTGGGCAGCTCCTAGGTTTGCCTGCACGTGGGCATTAAGTGCCGCCCGCAAGTCAGGGATAGCAGCAGTAGCTAGGCTGAGACCGGCTGCTGCTTGGTGCCCACCATACGCAGTCAATAAGTCGGCATGTGCCGCCAAGCTGCCGACCAGATTATAGCAAGGAATGCTCCGGCCCGAACCACGCGCCTGCTCCCCCTCAATGGCCAGAAGAATAGTTGGTCGATAATAACGCTCCGCCAAACGGGCAGCAACGATACCAATGATCCCAGGATGCCAGTCAGCGTTGGCTAAAACAATAAACCAACGATCTTCTGGAGCCAACTGCGAGACCATGGCCTCCGCCTCCGCAAAAATCTGCTGCTCCATCTCCTGCCGCTCAGCATTGAGCCCATCAAGCTTCTGGGCCAGTGTTAAGGCTAGCGCGTCATCCTCGGTCAGCAACAATTCTAAGGCTAATTCGGCTTCGTTCAGTCTGCCAGCTGCATTGAGGCGCGGAGCCAGGGTGAACGCCACTTGGCCCGATCTAAGCGTGCCCGGCTCAACGCCAGCGACCTCCAATAGGGCCCTGATGCCAGGCCGCTCACTGGCCCGCATCGCCTCCAGGCCAAAACGCACAATGACCCGGTTTTCATCAAGCAAGGGAACAACGTCGGCAATGGTACCCAATGTAGCCAGATCGAAATACTTGGCAGCCGCGGCTAACCCGCCTAGCGCCTGCACCAATTTGAGTGCGACGCCACCCCCAGCCAGTTCGGCAAAAGGGTACTCACAATCTAACTTAGGGTTAATTACCGCCAGGGCTTGGGGTAGCTTAGCAGCTTCGGGCGTATGGTGATCGGTGATAATCACATCCAGCCCCAAGCTGGCGGCATAGGCAACTTCCGCTTGAGCATTGATGCCGCAATCAACGGTAATCAGCAGTTTTATCCCGTTAGCGGCTAATTCGCTAATAGCCTCTGGGTGTAGACCGTAGCCTTCCTCTAGTCGCCCCGGAATATAGTGGCTGACGATTGCACCTTCTTCTTTAAGGTAGCTGACCAAAACAGCTGTGGCCGTTAGACCGTCAGCATCGTAATCTCCATAAATAGCAATTGGCTGCTCCAGCTCTATGGCGAGCTTGATGCGATTCACGGCAGGAGCCATATCTGGTAACAACCAAGGATCATGTAACTGACTCAAATCTGGGTGGAGAAAACGTTGCATCGCTGCTTTATCTTTTATGCCCCGCTGTAGCAATACTTCTGCCGCAACGGGATGCAAACCTAGGCTCGGGGCGACACTACGTGCCAGTTCCCTCTCTCTCTCCCTAATCTGCCATACTGCCGTTGCTCTTTCCTTCAGCAAAATATCTCACCTCTTCTGCCTAGAAAGATTCACCTTCGCTAAGCTAAACTCCTGCTAGCGCAGGTAACTGGTAAGAAAACGGCCAAACTTACAGGTAGTAGCAGGAAAACGGCGATGCGCGTCCAAGTTAAATTATAGCATTGTTTTCCACAAAGGGTTTGTACCCTTATCAGGCGCCAAGGAGGTTTTTGACAAATGAACAAAGCGTTTAACCTGAGCAGTTTGCGCAACCGCATGACAACCACAGTCGTGATCCTTATTGCTATCGCGATCATTGCGGTAGGTATTTCGCTCAACACAACCATGAAAAGCACATTGAACACTATCGTTAGAGAGGAAGCCACCGCGAAAGCGACGGACATTGCTAGCTGGCTCACTGAACAGATAGCCTTATACCAGAGCCAACTACAAACCATTCTCACCCTCTACCCTCCTGATAGCCTCACAACTGACGAATTTAAGCGCTTAATGGCAGCTAACCCGGAGCTAGCCGGCGTCTTTTTACGACAAGGCGACGAGGAGCTAGCTAGCGGCGCATCTTGGGATGGGCTCTCTTCCCTGCCTTTGGACCAATTAGAAGCAGGCCTAGGCAATCCTTTGCAGCACAATAGTGGTAATTGGCTAATGCCTATCTGGTTACCAATCAAAGACGGTAGTGAAGAGGCAACCGGGGTGTTTGGTTTCCTGGTGAACCTGCAGCCGTTAACTGAGTGGCTGGCCGCTGCCGGTGGGCAGATAACTGTTATTAGTCAGAGTGGCGAAGCGATGCTTAGCTCCGACCCTAGCACCATCATGCAAGGGGATACCCGCAAAGGAGTGAGAAATGGCGCTATCGGCGATGCGATACGAGAATCGCTGGCAGGAAAGACAGGTATTAATGCTTTTTCAATGGATGGTACCAACCACCTAATCGCTTATGCGCCTGTAGCAGGCACCAGCTGGGGGTTGACTCGCCTTATTCCAGCAAAGGAAGCAGCCTATGCCCAAATGACCAGCACTCGTAACCTAATTCTGGTCGGACTTATCTGCCTGCTAGTAGCGGGGGCTATCGTCTACTTCTATTCAGGCACTTTGGTGAACCCCATTTCGCGGCTATCAGAAGCAACTTCGGTTCTGGCCAGTGGCCAACTCGACCAGCAAGTAGAAGTAACTAGCGATGATGAAATAGGGGTTTTGGCTGAGAACTTCAACTTGATGGTGAAGAACTTACGACAGTTAGTTGGCGGTATGGGAAGCGCGGCGCGCGAGCTTCTCGCAGCATCAGAGACGCTGGCTTTTACCTCCCAGGAGGCAGGCTATGTTACAGAACAAGTGAGCGCAACTATTCAAGAGGTGGCTGCTGGCGCAGCACGTTTAGCGGAAGAAGCTGGGCAGGGCAGTAACTTAGTGGAGGAAATTGCCGTCTCAGCCGAGCATATGCTGGAACAGGCTACCAAAGCTGGCGTTAGCAGCGGGGAAGTCAAAAAGATGGCGCACGCAGCCCTGGTTGTTGTCGATGAGCAAAATCAGGCAGTTGAACAAACTGTGAGCGCCGTGGACAGCGCTGAAACAACTATCAGACAGCTGAATGCGTACTCCGAAGAAATTGGCCGCATAGTGGAGATCATCGGCGGCATTTCCGGCCAGACTGACCTATTGGCCCTCAACGCTGCCGTGGAAGCCGCTCGTGCGGGCGAGCACGGCCTGGGCTTTGCCGTAGTGGCTGAACAGGTTCGCGTTTTGGCGGAACAGACGGATAACTCGACCAAAGAAATCGCAGACCTGATTAACAGAGTAAAGCTGGGCACTGAAAAAGCGGTGCGGGAGATGAATGTGAGTCGTCAGGCGGCTGCCAACGCTCAGTCGGCGGTAAAGCACACAGCCAACTCGTTCAATAACATTGCGGCTGCCATAGAACAGGCCGATAGTGAGGTCGCCAGCATAACTGCTGGGCTAGAGGGGCTGCGACGGCATACGGATGCTGTGGTGCAAGTGATCCATAACGTCAGCGCTGTTTCCACCCAGAGCGCCGCTTCTGCTGAAGAAGTCACTGCGGCTTCCCAAGAGCAGACATCGCAGATTCTACATATCAGTAAGGCAGCCAACGACCTAAGCCAGTTGGCCAACCAACTACAGTCGGTCATTGGCACCTTCAAACTGAATAGCTAGCTTAAAAGACCAGCGGCAGCCACTGGGAAGGTCGCCTTGGCTGCCAGAGGGCTGCGGGGTGTTGCTTAGAGCACAGGAGCAGGCTCCAATCGTGCTTACAGC
>CALNBW010000252.1 GCA_937874815.1 uncultured Bacillota bacterium
ATTGGTTGTTGTATTATCAAGCACAACGGGACAAGTTGGCGCAACTGAGCCCCCCCAATTTACCCAAGCGTACCCTAGCCGCCTGGTCTCATTTGGAAGAAGTCTGGCGACTGTGTGTAGAAGAAGCCATGAACCTACTGGGCAATGTTGACCAAAGCTCCAGGGAGGTTTGTCTCACTCTCGGTTTGCAGTCTTTCTCGGATTTTGTGTATCTGGCGGATAGACACCAGGTGCATTACAACCTGGTAGCCAATTGTCAACTCGATTCGCCCGCCGTTGATATCGCCCGCCTGCTGGCTGCAGCCGGCGGCGAAACCAGGGTAGCCAATAACCTTCTGCTGTCCTACCAGCGGGTGAGGCAGCTGACTCCCAGCGAAAGTAAGGAGGTTTTAGCGCATCTTTGGTTTCCCTATGAGGTCGATTTAGCGTTACTTCAGGATCAAGCTGCGAACCCTTTGAGTCTGCAGCGAGCCTGTACTCTACTGCGTGACAAAATAGGAATGATTTCAGAACTTGAAGATATTTTGTTGACCCCGTGCGAGGAGATAGAATCGCAAGATGAAGAGCTGCAGGATGAAAAGGAGGTATTAGTTGTGAGCGGTGTCAAGGCGGGCAGACCGGGGGTTGTAGAACCAGAAAAACTGTCGGTACCAGAGGCAGAACCACAAATTACTGAAGAAGAAATTGCTGAACCAACCGTGGAAGTAGAAGCGGAATTAGCGGTAGAGGAACAGCAACCGGCCATGGCGGTTGAGGTTCCGCACATTAACATGGCGGCGGCAGTCAGTAAAAGAGCAGCCGTTTGGGGGCCTTTTCCTCGGCCACTAGGAGCACCTCCAGTACCGCCCCAGCCCAATGCAGTGGAGCAGGTTGAGCCGGAGGAGATTGACGAACCTGAGCAATAGCTAGACGCAGAACAGTGACCGCTTTATGGTGACAAAAATATATCTGGGCATACTAGTTTTGTCACGTAGCTGCACTTCTAGCAGAAAGGGTGATGGTCGTGGCTCGAGGACGGGGCTTTATGTCTGACGAACTCAAGTACCGACTTGCCGATGAGCTAGGTTTCGGGGACACGGTGCGCCAACATGGTTGGGGTGCCATCACGACCCGCGATGCTGGAAATCTGGTAAAGATGGCAATCGCTAAAGCGGAGCAGATGATGCAGGAGCAGCTATAGTGACTGGGGGGCTGTCCCGTATGGGGCAGCCCCCGTTTAATGTGCAGGCAGCAGGAAATTGCATTTCCGGCTCGAAACTAGGCAAAAGAGGTGAACATAAATGCGCAGTATTCACGTTCAAGATATTATTGCTACAGTAAAACGGCTTTGTATTGAAGCCAATTACCACTTGCCCCAGGATATTTGCAGCTCCCTTCGCAACGCCCAGCAACTAGAAGAGGCGGCCAGCAGCAAACAAGTGTTGAGCGATGTGTTGCAGAACGCCGCAATCGCTGCCGAGCAAGAGGCCGCACTCTGTCAGGACACAGGTATGGTTGTTGTCTTCCTCGATCTAGGCCAGTCGGTGCAAATCGTGGGCGGATTAATGAGCGACGCAGTTAACGAAGGTGTCCGCCAGGCCTATCAGGAACAGCCCTTCCGCTATTCAGTAGTCGAGGACCCGCTTTTCCGCACCAATACGGGTGACAATACGCCCGCCATATTGCATGTCCAACTAGTAGCGGGAGACCGTTGCCGCATCATGGTAGCCCCCAAAGGGTTTGGCAGTGAAAACATGAGCCGTGTTTACATGCTCAATCCGGCCCAGGGCTGGGAAGGCGTGCAAGAAAAAGTACTGGCCACTATTCGGGAAGCCGGACCAAATCCCTGCCCGCCCTTAGTAGTTGGTATAGGGCTAGGCGGCACTATGGAGAAAGCTGCTCTTTTAGCCAAGCGAGCCCTTTTTCGTCCGTTGGGTGAGCCTAACCCAGATGAGCGCTATGCCGCCTTTGAGCAATCCTTGCTGCAATCTATTAATGCCAGCGGCATCGGGCCGGCAGGTATCGGGGGGCGAACGACTGCGTTAGCAGTGCACATCGATACTTATCCGACCCATATCGCTGGATTACCATTGGCCATTAACCTACAGTGCCATGCCTGTCGGCATCAAGCAGCAATACTATAGGGGGGTAAAAGAAATGCAACATCGGCTGACTACACCGCTGCTGCCTGAGGCTAGGCAGCAGCTCGCTGCCGGCGATACCTGTTTGTTAACGGGCGAAATTTACACTGCCCGCGATGCCGCCCATGCTCGCTTAGTTGCTGCCATTGAAAAGGGGCAATCCCTGCCCCTTGATTTGCAGCATGCCCTCATCTATTATGTCGGCCCTTGCCGGCCACAACCGGGGAGAGCCATCGGAGCCGCCGGCCCCACGACATCAGGACGCATGGACAGCTTTACCCCGACACTGCTGAAGCAAGGCTTGGCCGGCACTATCGGCAAGGGCAAACGCGACTCGGAGGTAAAGGCAGCTATGCGGCAGTATGGCGCTGTTTATTTCGCAGCTACGGGAGGCGCAGGCGCATTGCTAGCTCGCTCGATTCTAGCCAGTGAACTACTACTTTATCCTGATCTAGGTGCTGAGGCAGTCTATCGACTGCGCGTAGAAGATTTCCCGCTCTTAGTGGCTATTGATTGCCAAGGACGCGATCTTTACGAGCTCGGCCCCCAGCGTTTCCTGGCGGGACAGGGGACGGAGTTCTGTCCTGCGCCGCCTCAAGGCGGGTGGGACAAAGCTCACGTCCCGCAGTCCCGCCGCTAACGCTACTGCTGAGATAGCAAAATTCGTGTTAGAGGTGAACAGGGACTGTCGCACACGTCAGGAAAGCATTTTGCGACAGCCCCTTCTCTGTTGTTTTCGTGCCCATCGACCCCTTAGAGGCCACAACCTTCATCAGCAATCCGCCTCGCATTGCCAGGCGCGCCCTCATCTGGGGAAGTTTAACTGAACCAAGTGTACGTCCCCGCGACCCGGGGTTATTGTTCTTTGATCCCGGCAAAACTGTTGCGTACCCGCAGAATCCACTTGCCTCGGCGCGGGAACACATCGTAGGCTACCATCCCCATGCCGAACAGAACCTTCATGCTAGCTATATTATCGGTAGCTACTTCTGCATAAAACCTGCCCATACTGCCGACTGCCCGCTGCAGCAGGGCTTTGCCAATACCCTGGGAACGGTGGCTGCGCCTGACTACAGCAAGAGAGGTGCGGTTACCAAAACGTTCACAAAAGATCATGCCGACTAACTGCTGCCCGTCCCAGGCAGTCCAGATAACATTGCCCTCCTTGGCCAACCGTTCCGAACGCAACGTGCGTAGATTGGTATAGGCTTTGCGAGTGATATGATTATCAGCGTTAAGTCTGATCAACCGCAACAGACTAGCCCTATTCCGCGGTAAATCGGTATCAAGTATCTGCCGGTAGGTAATCATGCTTTGGCCCCCTCGCCGGCCTTACGGGCGAGATATTGTACATAAGCCGTAAGCGTCCGTAGGCCAACCCGCCGGATTCCTGGCTCATCAAAACGCATAGGCTTAGCGTTGGCTTCGAAAAACCACGGGTGCCCGCTGGCATCTAGGCCAATGTCCATAGACATCTCTCCGAAAAGCCCTTGGTATCCTTTCTCTACTGCAGGTGCTACCAGCATCGCTAAGCGGGAGACGCTCTCCTGCACACTGCTGGCGTTAGCGCCAAATACGGTGGAGAACACTTCGGGCGCAGGGGCGATATAGCCCCCGTTGGGGACATGGGTAGTAATGCCACCTTTGCTAGCTACGCGCACCCCCATGCCGCTCACTTGCCACTGCCCCGCCCCGTTTTTCTGCGCCAGCAACCTAACGTCAAAGGTTCTTCCTTTATAATGGGCTAATTGTATCGCTTGCTGTACGATATAACTCTGTCTACCCATCTTCTGCTCTAGCTTGGGCCAGAGCTCGCCCAGGGATGCCCCTCGAATTTCTCTGTTTGCATCACCTTGACGATAGCGCAGCGCCCAGCCAGCGCTGCCGAGAGAAACCGTCATTATGCCCTTGCCGGCGAAGGCATGCTTCGGCTTGAGATAAACGCGGCCAAAGCGCTGCAAAGCGTGTTCAATATCCGAACGCCTGCGTACGAGCTTAGTCCAAGGCAGGTGGGGTTGCACCTGGGGGTTTCCCCGCAACAACTGATACAAGTCATACTTATTCAAGTAACCCGCATTATATAAAGGAATGCCTTTAGCCCGCAGGCGTCTTTTAGTTAACTGGACTTCACCACTAACTTCCAGCTGTCGGTTCGGAATACGATTATAGACGACATGGGGCAAGGGAAAACGGCCGGGCTGCCATCTCCCTTTTACATAGCGGTATCCCTTAACTGTGCCCCGGGACCAGTTGACCTGTGCCGGCGTAAATACATAGGCAGTCAGGCCTGCCTCCCGGCAGGCCAGCTGCACAAAACGAAACATCTCGCGGTTGCCAGGAACTTGCCCTTTACCCGCGGTCAGAATACCCAAAACTGGCCTCTGCATCAGCTCACCCCTTTATGAAAACCTGCTAAGCTGGCCGCGTAATCGCAAAGATACAGCAGAGATTGCCACCGTTCCTCCCGATTCCAAGCAGCAGCAAATACTGCGCGCCCTGGTTTGCTATTCGCCTCAAACATGGCCACCCTGCCCTGGGCAGTCAACCCAATATCCAGGCCCATTTCACCCAGCTCCAAGCCGGTTACCCGTTCCACCGCCAAAGCTAGGTCAACGGCAGCCCTCTCAATCCGCCCTCTTACCTCTTCTGCCTGATTTCCAAAAGCATGCCGTAGTGCGCGAGCCAACGGTATTGCCCGGCCGCCATTAGCTACGTGAGTAGTAATGCTGCCGCGGCCCGCTATCTTAGCCGCTGGTCCACAAGGAATCCATTCCCGCTTGCCATTTTTGTAGAGGGTCACCCTTACATCAAAAGGGCGGCCATAGTAATTGGCTAACGGGATCTCCTCTTGCACCACGTAACTCCGCTGGTACATGGCCCGCCGAATCATCGGCGCTGCTTGGGCCCAACTGCCATAACTTTGCTGATAATTGTGTTTCCCCCTACGAAAGGAAATCTGGTAGCCTTGGCCCCGCAGACGCCTCACCCTCACGATACCCTGCCCTTTGCTCCCCCCATTAGGTTTAAGATAAGCTGCTGGGTAACGATTAAGAAAGTGCCCGACCTGCTGCATGCTAACCATGGGCTGCGTTTCAGGCAAGTATTTGAGGGCCTGCTCATCCCGTCTTAACAGGCGATGAATGCGCCATTTATGAAAGAACTTGCGATTAAACACAGGAATTTTAGCTTTTGCTAATGCCCGTTGGCATTCTCTGGTGCTTATCAATAACTCGCCCCCGCGGTTGGGAATACGGTTATAGACAACATCGGGCCAAGGTACCACGACACGATTTACCGTACCGTTCACCAAACCCCACGCCTCTAATTGCCGCACTCCCCCCCGGAAATTCTGTGGCCGAAAAACTACGACCATCATGCCCCTGCTAGCAGCTGCCCGCATCACAGAGCGAAAATAGGGGGTCATATGCCACGTAGTCATAATGCCAATTAGCGGGCCAAATCTGATTGACCTGCGCTCCCTGTCGATCTGATAAGACCAGCGCCTGGGCGTCATTCCTAACCCCCGCAGCAAGCCTACTGGCATCTGCCAAGCATCATCTTCTCCCCCCTGTAACCGTATCCGCCGACTGGCGCTACCGAAAACAACGTTTACTGTTTCGCCCGTTCGCCACCCGACTCGGGCCAAAAGGTTACGGGGCAGAATACCGCTGGTTAACTCTTTGCGCCCAATCACGCTGACCATGCCCGTGTCCCACATCTACAGCCTCACCTCCCCTGACGTCGTTGCTCTCCCAGATATTTGGCATACTCCATCAAGGTGCGCACAACCTTCTGACGCCCTTCCCTGTCACCTATCTGCAGAAAGACTTTCCGCCCTGGCTTGGAGTTCACCTCAATCAGCCAAACCTTGCCTGAGACATCCACACCCATATCTAGTCCTAGATCACAGAGTGGCCCGGCATGTTTGTTCATGACCTGCGCCACCCGGATAGCTAGTTGATCGAGCTCCTGTTCAATCTGTTCCGCTTTCTCACCAAAGGAGTGTTGCAGAACCGATGTCACACTATAAGCTCGACCGCCGGTATGCAGGTTAGAGGTGATGTTGCCACGGCGACCAACGCGAACAGCCTTACCTGATATTTGCCATTGTCCTTCTCCATTTTTTTGGACGATTGCACGGATATCAAAGGTGCTGCCGCGTAAGTAATTTAGCTTGAGGCCTTGCTGAATCAGGTAGCGACGATTCAAACCTCCTAACGCGGCAACCGCGCCAGCTAACGAATTGACACGCAAACGCGGGTGTCCTACCCGATCTACAGTAAAACCACCTGACGCGCGGCGAATGCTGGCGATGCCCATACCACCGCTACCAAAGACGGGCTTAACAAATACAGTGTCATAACGGCTAAGCATTATAGCTAAGTTACGCCCGCTGCCAAGCCTGGTCTCTGGTAAATAGGGGCGCAAATCTTCATAACGCCTGACGATCCGATACATTTGCCATTTCCCATGCAGCCCACGTCCCATCATCGTCACCCGAAATGCTCTCCGCATACGTGCCGCCTGACTAAAATAGAGCCCCCAGCGGCCACGGCTAGGAAACAGACGATCATAGACTATCCGAGGTACCGGGTAGTACCTGGCTTGCCAACCTACACCCGGCCGGTAGACAAAACCGAGCACAGTTCCTTGCTCCCAGTTAATGTCGAGGGGGCTAAACACAATCAAACGTACACCTACGAGACGTGCAGCTTGAAACAATTCCCGGAAGAACCTGCCTTCCGCAAAGGGGCGTCCACCGGCTTTGCGGGTTGTCATTATCCCTACTAACCCTTTGCTTGCTGCCACACCTACCCACCCCTTACTAGCTCTTGCCAATACATTATTGATACTGATTGTTATAGGGCGCACTGGCTACCAACCCCATCAACCATGCCTACACAAGCGCGGCCCGCAGATTAGCTGGTTGTAGTACAATATATGGTTTTGCTGGGAGCCTTGTGCTCAGCGGCGATGCTGGCGGCCCCCTAGCAAGCGCCAACTACGACGGATATCATTAGCAGTTTTCCAGCGTTTGTTTTGCTCGATATAAACTAGCATCGCTTCTATTTCAGTGGCATAACTGGCATAACTGGGCAAAGAGCGAGTGGCAGCCAAAATAGTGGCCAGTTCGGCTCTAAAGAAGTTCTGGTCTGCCTGACGAAAAGCTAGCTTTGCCTTGGGGTCGGTGAAGAAATCATGATCTAGGTAATGCCAGTCGCAGCCAATCACCTTGGCTAGGCAAAGGGCCCCGCGCGTGAAAACTGGGCTTACTAGCCAACTAGGCACTACTCTATACTCGAACCCGCCGTGTGCTTTCAGGCGGTAATCGCCCAACCAGCCATACTTCCTGCGGCGACTCCGAGCTGCCGCTGGGTTCTCTAGCAGCAAGAAAATTACCGCCAGATAATTGTCTAAAGCCCGTAGCAACTGACTAGTGGGCAACATGCCAAAATGAATATGCCCGCCGGCTGGTAGCTGGCTGAAAGGCAGAGTTCCAGCCCGCCACTGAATGTAGCGACTGGGCACCATGCGGCTTGCTCGGCGCAGTGCTTTACCAATCCGCTCATATAATTCTAGGGGAGATTGGGTTGGCGTTGGTCTGACCTCGGCCAACGGATAACCTGACTTGCCCATTTTGACCCGCCGCGCATCGCAACCAATAATACCGTTCATAGGGAAATAATCTGAGGCAAAGACCATCCGTCCAGTGCGCAGATCACGCATGGCAAACTCTGGGTCTGCGCCCAGCAAGTACTGCGGGCACTTGGTTTCTTTCATATTCAGCAGAGAGGGTAACAAACTCGTTGACCGGTAAACCTCCATACGTTGCATCCAGGACTGAATGTGCTTAGCATAGGCTGAGGCAATGGCGCTGCTCATACGGGGACAAGCATTAATATCTATTAGGTACAACTTGCCTCCACTACTAAGGCCGATGTCTACCGAACCAGCGTCTAGACCAGCCGCATAGAAAGCCCGCGTGGCTAACTCGCCCACCTGGCGAGTTTCCCGGGAGCTGTTTGGTCTCACTGCATACGTGCGGCTACGTCCGATTTCATTCTTTTGTATATAGATTGGGACAAGGTCAAAAACCTGCACCCGATAGCGTTTATAGAACGTAATATGTGCCCCTGGGGCGAGAAAGCGCAGAGAGCTGGCTCGCCAATGAGCTTGGGCGTAGCTGAGCAAATCGGATGTAGCTAATACGGAGG
>CALNBW010000253.1 GCA_937874815.1 uncultured Bacillota bacterium
TTTATTTTCACGACAGTTACCAGGGCAACTGCTTAGTCAACGCCATGTGTGTAGGCTTGGTCGGGCATGATGAGCTCGCCAAGGGCACGGCCAGCGGCATGGGCAATGCCGTGCTAGTGTTGGGTGCCCCCACCGGGCGCGAAGGAATTCATGGCGCTACTTTTGCGTCGGGTGAGTTATCGGGCACCGGCGAGGAGGCCCCCGAAAAGACGCAAGAGGGTAACCCGGAGCTGGAGAAACGCTTGATTGAAGCCTGCCTGGAGTTAATTGCCGAGCACGCTATCGTCGGTATGCAGGACCTAGGCGCAGCCGGTTATACTTCTTCCGGCAGCGAAATGGCTAGTCGTGCTAACACTGGCCTGGAGCTGGATGTTGATCTGATGCCGAAACGGGAGCCCGATATTACCGCTTACGAAATGATGCTCTCCGAAACCCAGGAGCGAATGTTGGTGGTGGTAGAGCCGGAGCGGGTAGCGCGGGTGCAAGAAATCTGTCAGAAATGGGATGTAGACGCCGTAGTTGTCGGTAAAGTGACGGACGATGGCATGTTCCGCATCAAGGAAAAAGGGCAGGTAGTTGCTAATGTAGTAGCCAAGCACCTAACCGATCAGGCCCCTGTTTACCACGCGGCTGCTGCCCGCCCCGGCTGGCAGGATGAAGTGCAGATGCTTGATCAAGATGCCCTGCCTTGTCCCGATGATCTGGGCGCTGCTTTGCTACAGCTCTTAGCCAGCCCTAACATTGCAAGCAAGGCCTGGATCTATAACCAGTTTGATCATACTGCCCAAGGCACTACCGTTGTGCCCGCCGGTTCAGATGCTGGCGTGTTACGCATCCCCGGCAGCAATAAAGGCTTAGCCCTGACGGTGGACTGCAATAGCCGTTACGTTTACCTAGATCCTTATGTGGGGGGCATGATTGCCGTAGCGGAAGCCGCCCGCAACCTAGTGTGCGGCGGTGCCGAGCCATTGGCAATAACCAATTGCCTTAACTTCGGTAGCCCCGAGAAGCCCGAGATCTTCTGGCAGTTCCAAGAGGCCGTGCGGGGAATGGGGGATGCCTGTCGCGCTTTAGGTACCCCAGTAACCGGAGGCAACGTCAGCTTCTATAATGAGACCAATGGCCAGGCTATTTACCCGACGCCTACCGTGGGCGTGGTTGGTCTGTTGGCAGATGTAGACCAGCATGTCACACAAGCTTTCCAGGCTGCCGGCGACGTGATTGTGCTGCTAGGCGAGACCAAGCCCGAGCTTGGCGGTAGCGAATATTTGAGTTTGGTGCATCAGCTAGAGACGGGCAATCCGCCCAGCTTAGATTTAGCCGTTGAGGCCAAGCTGCAGCAGTTCTTGCTGGCAGAGATTAAGGCCGGCAACGTCCGTTCCGCCCATGATTGCTCAGAAGGCGGGCTAGCCGTTGCTCTAGCCGAGTCAGCCATTTGTGGCAATCTTGGCTGCCAGGTGCAGTTAAACACCGTTCTGCGCCATGACATGTTGCTCTTCTCGGAGAGTCAATCGCGTGTTCTGGTTACGGTAGCTTCCGAAGCGGCAGATGCTTTCGTAGCCGCCGCCAAGCAGGCGGGTGTGCCGGCGCAAGTGCTCGGCCAGGTAGGTGGCCAGAAGTATGCGGTTAAAGTTAACGAGCAGCCCAGTATTAACCTTGATTTGACAGCAATAGAAAAAGCGTGGCGGGAGGCTATACCATGCCTTATGGAGAGTTAGCCGCTCTAAAAGAAGAGTGTGGCGTTGTCGCTGCCTACGGGGTCGGAGACGATTTGCCCGGTTTGCTGTACATGGGGCTGTTTGCCCTGCAGCATCGCGGTGAAGAAAGTGCGGGCATAGCTGTGAGTGACGGCGAACAGATCGAACTGGTCAAAGGGCTAGGCCTCGTTTCCGAGGTGTTTACCACCAGTTGCTTGCATGACTTAAATAGCATTGAACCCAAGCTGGGCATTGGGCACGTGCGCTACGGCACTACTGGCGGCGGGGGGCTAGACAACGCTCAGCCCCTGATCGTGCGCTATTTGCAGGGGAACATGGCTCTCGCCCACAACGGCAATCTGGCCAATACTGACCGCCTGCGGCGGGAGATGGAAGAGAACGGGCAAATTTTCCAGACCACTAGTGACACCGAGGTCATTTTAAACTTGGTGGCGCGTTACAGGCGGGAGGGCATCGTTACAGCAGTGCGGAAAGCTCTCCGCCATGTGCAAGGTGCCTATAGTCTGGTCTTGCAGAGCAACGATACTCTGGTTGCTGTGCGCGACCCCTATGCTTTTAGGCCCTTGGCCCTGGGGCGCTTAGGTGATGGCTATGTGATCGCTTCCGAGTCGTGCGCTTTTGATGCCATGGGCGCTGAGCTCATTCGCGATGTGAAGCCGGGAGAGATGATCATTATCGACGAGGAAGGCTTGCGTAGTGAGCGCCTGTGCGAGCAAGACGTGCCTCGGCATGCTTGCATCTTTGAGTACATCTATTTCGCCCGTGTTGATTCAGTTATAGATGGCCTTAACGTGCATGCCGTGCGTAGAAGCTTGGGGCGGATCCTGGCTCAAGAACAGCCGGCAGACGCTGACATCGTTATTGGGGTGCCCGATTCAGGCATCCCGGCCGCTGTTGGCTATGCTTTGGAATCAGGAATGCCTTATGAAGAAGGCCTAGTTAAGAACCGTTACGTGGGCCGCACCTTTATTTCCCCGGGCCAGTTGCTACGTAACTTGAAGGTAAGGCTCAAGCTAAACCCCAATCGGCATGTCTTAGAAGGCAAGCGGGTCGTAGTGGTGGAAGACTCTATTGTGCGGGGCACAACCAGCCGGAACTTAATTCGTTCCCTGCGAGAGGCCGGCGCGACGGAAGTGCACATGCGCATTTCCAGCCCGCCCTATATTTCCCCTTGTTACTATGGCATTGATACGCCTAGTACGAGCGAATTAGTGGCGGCGCAGCACTCCATAGAAAGCATTCGCTCCATGATTGGGGCCGATTCTCTTGCTTTCTTGAGCATGGAAGGCTTACTGCAGGCGGTGCCCGGCGGGGGTAACTGCTTGTCTTGCCTCACGGCAAAATATCCGCAGCAAACTTGTCAGGAAAGGAATTGAGGGCATGGATTCAATCACTTATAAAGCGGCTGGAGTTGACGTTGAGGCTGGCAATCAAGCCGTGCGCCTGA
>CALNBW010000254.1 GCA_937874815.1 uncultured Bacillota bacterium
ATCTTACTCTCCGCCTTGCGATTAACCAGCAGAGCTTCATCCGAATGTGAATGGGCGTCAATGAAGCCGGGAGCAACCACTAAACCAGCCGCATCAATAACCCGCGTTGCCCCCTGACTCGAAAGGCGCCCCACCTCAACAATCCTCTCGCCTTGCACCGCAATGTCCCCGTAGAACCAAGCATTTCCCGTGCCGTCTACCACTTTGCCATTCTTGATGATCAAGTCAAACATACATCAACGCTCCTCTCCACTTCTCATACATCGTCTATTAGGAGCATTCGCTAGGCGAAACAAAAAACCTTTTTCTTAACTACTTGCAGCAAACTAGAGGGTACTTGGTAAATCGAGGGCAAATGAAAGAACCAGCCTGACCAAAGGCTGGTTCTTAATGGGGCTTCTAAGAATCCCGCTCTGCCTCGAACTTGATGCACAGACCAGGGTCGTTTTCTCTTTCGAGGATGATCTCGTTATACTTATCAATAATATCGGCAAGGGTAGAGTTGCGCTTCGCCTCATCAAACGAGCTGCGCTCATAAACATTTGAAGACAAGAACTGCTGAATATCCCATACCTCGACCCGTCCACCAAGCCCTGCATCTGCCGCCAAATCCAACGCCGTGCGGACGCGATCAAAAACGGTAATAATTATTGGGTAGCAGGCATCGCGAAGGTTAGCTTTGCACTTCTCAATTAACGGTGCACCCGGAGCAGTAGTGCAATGTATAACCATGTTATTCATGACAAAATCACCGCTACGCTGCAAGGGTGCGTCAGCCACCGATGCGCCATGGAAATCAAATGAGCCTTCAGGCAAGATTAGGCTGAGCTTTGCGCCTACAAGATGTTGCAACACTGCACCCAGGTATTGTGCGCCAGGGTTTTGTAATTGCCTTTTCTTGGCCTGATCGAAAAGATCGTCCAAATTTGCACCGATAGTTTTCGACGTATCCGCCGTCAGTATAAACGGTTTGTTTCTAAAATATCCCCGCACTTGTTCTACCCAAAAATTCTCTACAGCAGAGAAATCTACAGGCTCAACCGCGTTCCAGGCATTAAGAAACTCCACATATTTGATCATAAGGCCCATACTACCCCTACTAGTGCGGCCACCTTCGGACGAAAGTATTTGGGTAATACCGTGCTCCCCCAGTATTTTTCTGAGATTCCCACCGCCAAGGCCTGCTACTTGCCCCTTACTGCTGGTCTGAAAATCATCAGGGTTAAGCGGGAATTCTTTTTGGCTAACCATACGCGTGAACTGAATAACTAGAGAAAGCGGCCCCTTAGTAACAATGTTATTTTCCGTCTGAAATGCTTTTAGTTTTTCTTCCGGGTTATTCATCGTAAACTGCCTCCGCTATCTTAACTAAGAGCGCCTCGCCTATAAAGCGAGCAACAGGAAGTGCAACTGCATCTCCCATGGCTCTGTAACCATCGTTATATGTCCCTGGGAGAACGAAATCGT
>CALNBW010000255.1 GCA_937874815.1 uncultured Bacillota bacterium
CGTTTTCTGCGCAATACTACGAGTGACAGTCGTAACCGCCAGAATGCCGCCCGACTACTAAGTTTCTTTGACGGTGTGGAATATTCCACAAGCTATGATTCGGACTTCTCAAAGAGCCTTGTCGACCGCAGTATGAGCCACCACTACGACAAGGCTCTTTCGTGGTGCCGTGTTTTCTTGCGAGGTAATAGTTTCTCCGCTTTTGCCGGTAGCGAGGTTGCGCTTGCTCTTCTTTTTCCGATGGAAAAGGTGTTCGAGAGCTTTGTTGCTGCAAAGTTCCGCAAACACATTGGTAGCGGTGTTATCTTGCGAACGCAGGATGCCAAATACAGTTTATTTGACAGTCCGGCCCGTGCCTTTTCCCTTCGTCCTGACCTTGTGTTGGAATTTGGTGGGCGCATAGTCGTTCTGGATACCAAATGGAAGCTGCTCTCGGACAAGGCCCGCAACAACGGTATTTCACAATCCGATATGTATCAGATGTACGCTTACAGTAAAAAATATGAAGCAGACAGCATTGTCTTGCTATATCCCTATTCCGATGCAATAAGCAAAACCGATATCAGATATGCCTCTAATGACAATGTAAAGGTCGATGTTGCCTTCGTTGACCTTAAGAATGCAGATGGCAGTATTTCCAAGCTATTAGCGGAGGTATGCTAATGCCATTCACCATCGTCCGTCAGGACATTACAAAAAGGAAAGTCGATGCTATCGTTAATCAGCGATTTGTAGCGCTGGGTGGGGAAGGCTATGACAAAGATGGCTCCGCTGTTACACAGCCGCATGCAGAATAGTTGGGATGAATAAATAGAACCGTCCCCAAAGTTCAGGGATGAATAAATAGAACCGTCCCCAAAGCTCACGAGTGGGTCGATAAGCGGCTTGGAAGCCGATACGATTGGCGGCCACAATTCGATGCTTGAAAAGCAGAAGAAGGTGCTCATGTTGGAAAGAGCGATATATTTAATCACTGGCGTTATGGCGTCAGGAAAATCAACAATTGCGGAACTACTCGCCTCAAAAATGAAAAAGGGCGTGCATCTGCGCGGTGATGTGTTTCGCCGAATGATTGTATCTGGACGTGCTGAGATGTCCGCACAGCCGTCCAATGAGGCTATCCGACAGTTGCATCTGCGCTATCGCCTGGCCGCAGATTCGGCAAAAACCTATTATGACAACGGATTTTCCGTTGTTTTGCAGGACAACTACTACGGAGAAGAAATATTCGGCATATTGGATATGTTGAAGGACTATCCTGTCCATGTAATAGTACTCTGCCCGAATGTGGAGGCAGTAAAAAAGCGTGAAAAGATGCGGGGAAAGGTCGGTTATACCGGCTTTACGGTAGAGGCTCTGTATGCGGACTTTATGAAGGAGACCCCAAAAATCGGCTTTTGGCTGGATACTTCGGAACAGTCTCCGGAGCAATCAGTTGAGGACATTTTTCTGCACTTTGGAAAGTAACTTGATGATGAACACCGAAAAGATGCAATAACCGATCCCGGCGACTGGGGGCCATAGATCAACGGCGGAAGAAGGCTGAAACTTGATGGTATTGGTGTAGATATTTTTTTCAGGGATACCCGAAAAGTCATTGCCGTGATTGATGATTGCATTGGTGGAAAGATCTCGGTTGACTATCAATGCGGTCATCCGTTGGGTGTGTTGTAAAGCGGCGGGGAGGCCGGAAATAACGCTCGGAGCGATTATCAGAGTATGCGCATTAATAGCCAAACGATAAGAATAGATACACTTCATAACGTGAGGAGAAGCTTTATACGGATTTTGGGGACGACTCTATCTGCATATCTTGAATCGGCCGACAGTTTGCGGCTAACCTAACGCAGCAAGTTCCATAGCTGATTGGCGTGGTACAGAACGTCAATAACCGTCGCGTCAATGTTGCCTTGGGTAATCAGACCATAACCCCTCTGTGTCAAGATAGGAGAAGGTGCAAAAAAAGTCTCAGAGATTCTGGGGATAAGTCCCAGGTAGCACGAGAGAGGCTAGATCAGCTTGTTAACGCTGCCGAGGAGCTAGCGCCCACAGTAGGCGTGGTTGCTGCCTGCAAAGCAATTGGTGTAAGCCGCGCCACACTGTATCGACGCCGTAAACCGGCAACCAGGAATAAGCTGCGTAAGAAACCGGATCGGGCGCTGAGCGAGGAGGAAAGGCAGGCCGTTCTAGCGACGCTGCACTGCCCTCGGTTTGCAGATAAAGCCCCTGCTGAGATTTACGCCACCTTGCTAGACGAAGGTTCCCATCTTTGCTCAATCAGCACCATGTACCGCCTGTTAAGAGCCTTGCGGCATACGGTGAGAAGGGTCTGGATCTGCTAGAAGCGAGTCTGCGGAGCAGTAATGTTTCTGCCACCCTTAAAAGTCCAGAAGCTGACGTTATTGCCTGTCCAAGGATTGCCATATATGATGACCTTAAGGTTCTTGTAACCACTTACAGTGAAAGATATAGGCCCTATGGTGATGTCTCATTGGAAGGAGGTAGCGTATGGTGATTTTGCTTTTTGGTATATCTAACGTAGGCAAGACTTTAACGGGGGAGAAACTTGCTGGAAGACTGGGATACTCCTTTCGTGATTTGGATGAGGAAATAAAAAGGAGACTAAACACAACCTTGGAAGGTTTTATGCGCAGCTATCAATATACTTACGAAAGATGTAAGATCAAGGGCAGAATCTTAAGTGATTCAGTAGGTGAGTGCAACGACGATATTGTAATCGCGGTAAGCCCCATTTACTATGCTAGAAATTTCAACCCGCTTTTAGATTTGGAACAAGTGATTGCAATCGAGTTGCAGGATACAGAAGAACATATTTTTCAAAGACTTGTCTTCTCAGATAGTGAGGATAATATGTATAAGGACGATATATACAAGAACCTACACAAGGGCCATTATATTAAGGAAATACATGGGGATATCGTATATGCAAGAAGGCTCTTTAAAAAGATCAAAAACAAGTACTTCATGGACAACCAATCGGTAGACCAAGTGGTCGCCGGCTTGATTGCTATGGTCAAGAATATATCCGCTAGTATTTAAACCAGGGAATCATCCCGATTGCGGACAAACAGTTCGGTGATGCCTTCACCTCTGCAGGTGATTTGCTTGACTACGTAGAGACGCTCATAAACCAGGCGAGTTCTAGCGATGAATATAGGTATCACCTACACGATGAAAGCAGAACGCACATAACATCGACAAAACAGATTTACAGAAGTAAAGCCGCCAAAACCGAATGTATTCGGCTGAAAGGCTGTCACTGCAATATCTGCGGGTTCGATTTCGGGAAGGCATATGGCGAACTGGGCAAAGACTACATTGAGGTTCACCACATCACGCCCATAGGAAAGCTGTCTACCGCTGAAGGTTACGATGGCATAGCCCCTCAAAACGATCTAATTCCGCTTTGTTCTAACTGCCACTCAATGATTCATAGGCGAAAAGAGCCGTATCGGCCAGATGAAATAAAGGCCCTGCTTGGCAAATAGGGGCGGGTATGTCTTAACTTACTTTCTTTGGTGACCAGAACGATTTTGTGCCAAGAGGTGCCGCCTGCCGCTATGTTCCCCCATACGCGGGCACGTGGAACACGCGGCATTGATAACCAAGAGATAAGAATAGATGCACTTCATAACGTGAGGAGAAGCTTTATGTTAAGGAAAGCAACAATATCTGATTTGATTACCATAACTCAATTAGCTATCCTGCTGTGGCCTGATAACGAATTTGACGACTTGAAGCGGGAGATAGAGGAGACGCTTTTAGGAAAAAAGGCCGCGTTCTTTCTGTATTTTGACGCAGCTATACCTGTTGGGTTTGCGCAATGCCAGCTGCGATATGATTACGTAGAAGGGACACAAAGCAGCCCGGTCGGCTATTTGGAGGGCATTTTTGTGATAAAGGAGCATCGGAGCAAATACAGGTAGCTATGCTTTTCATATGAAGGCTGGTTTTCAAGAGGCTAATCGCATCATTTGCTTTAAGAAGAAAATCAGTATGACGCAGAGCAAAAATAACGCTACCCTTAAGTGTCCGTGGGAATAAGTCCAAGGGGCCATATTATATCGTGACAGATCTATCTTGAATGCTATAATGATATTGATAATGTTGTTACTATGATTGTTAGGAGAGATGGTATGTCAGAAGGTTATTATAAACCATGCAAGGAATTTGATGAGTGCAATGAGCTGATTGAGAAATACTTCCTGACCGAGCAGTATGAGAAATGCTTTGAAGGTCATCTGAAACTGGCCGAGACGGGCTATCCATTGGCTGAATGCCAAGTTGGATATTTCTACTATGAGGGACTTGGTGTTGATAAGGACCTAGAAAAGTCTTTCTATTGGACGGAACGGGCTGCAAAACACGGCGATAGAGACGCTCAGAATAACCTTGCTGAGTTGTTTTACGCTGAAGGCGTTGTTGTAGAAAAGGACATTGAGAAGGCCAAAGAATGGTATAACGCGGCTGCGATTAACGGACATCCAGAAGCCCTGGAGAAGTGCCGGGCATTAGGGGTTGAAGTAGACTAAGTTGGCTATCTTTGCAGTGATAAACGAGGGTGAAAGCAGTGATGGACTTTCAGTACCTGGAGGGAGTGAGCGAATGATCTACTTCACCAGCGACCTGCACTTTGGGCATCAGAACGCGATTGCCTTATGCGACAGGCCGTTTGTTGATCTGGAAGAGATGACTGAAACGCTAATCAGGAATTACAATAAAACGGTGCATAAGAACGACATAGTTTACATACTGGGCGACTTATCCTATCGTATTCCGGTAGAAAAGGCTGAAGAGATTATTTCTAGGTTGAAGGGGCGGAAGACCCTGGTGATCGGCAATCACGATAAGAGTTATAATCCTGATCTATTCGATGAAATTTGTGCCTATAAGGACATCCGCTATAACAAGCTGTTGTTCAGTCTGCTGCACTACCCGATGCTGGAATGGCGAAATTCTCCCCATGGCAGCATTCATCTGCATGGGCATATTCATTCAAGGCCGGATAAACCCTATGACATTACCGGTTTCGTCGGCAACAACTACAACCAGGATAATAAAGCACGCGGCATCAGACGATATGATGTCGGAGTGGATGCCAACAACTTTAAGCCAGTGTCTATCGAGCAGATACTGGCATTTTTCGAGATAGAGCCTGACACTGACTAAGTAGGGGCCCCTCCTGTTACAACGTTTTTCTCATCACCACTTTTCTATCGCGCCGTGCCACTTCTACAAGCCCAGCCTTTTCATATAGCCGAATGGGGCCGTGAAAGTCGTAATCTACAGGTTCCGTTTGCACATCGGCGTAACCCTCAACCGCCGCAAAGCCCTGCGCTCTGCTATCGGCAATCACTTGCCTTAACAGAGCAGTTGAAACACCCTTGCCCCGATACTCAGGTGCAATGGCTCTAGGTATGCTGAGAAGAGGTCGGGGGTTAAGGGTTTGATGATGATGTTCATGGGGTTACAGCCCCTTTCTGTGCTTTTTAATTGCCGAAGCGTGCACTTCTATTTCGCCAGAATTCTATAATCCACACAAAAACAGGGCGACGCTACAGAAATTAGTCGCCCTGTTTTGCGTGTAAACGGTTATGCAACCCGGCCGTCACAGCCCTTTTCTTGGCCCAGGCATAATGTCACATTTGTTCGTTTTCTGTAAGCTTGATGATATTGTCGAGCCAGTTCCCAGCGAACGATTCAATCGTGCCCGAGTCACAGGCAGCAGCCAGTTTCGGATCGATAGGGAGCTTGGCTATGGTGCTTATTCCGAACTTCTCAGCGATAGCGTCAATATGGCTCTCGCCAAACACATAGTACTCCTTACCGCAATCGGGGCAGGTTACATAGCTCATGTTCTCAACCAAGCCAAGCACTGGGATCTGCATCATCTGGGCCATATTAATCGCCTTCTCTACAATCATGCCTACCAGTTCCTGAGGGGAGGCGACAATGATGAGGCCGTCAACCGGGATAGATTGAAATACAGTTAGCGGCACGTCGCCCGTGCCGGGGGGCATGTCTATGAACATAAAATCCACATCACCCCATATCACGTCTGTCCAGAACTGCTTTACTGCCCCAGCGATAATTGGTCCGCGCCAAATAACTGGATCGGTTTCGTTGTCCGTAAGCAGGTTCAAAGACATTACGGAGATGCCGGTTTTTGTCTCCACGGGGTATAGCCCTAGCTCGCTGCCAGAAGCTTTTTCATGAAGCCCGAAGGACTTAGGTATAGAAGGTCCTGTAATGTCGGCATCGAGTATGGCGGTTCGATAACCGTCCCGCCTGGCGAGTACCGCCAACATAGAGGTGACAAGAGATTTTCCGACACCGCCCTTGCCGCTGACAACACCGATAACCTTTTTGATGTTAGACAGCTCATGAGGTTTTTCCCTGAAATCTATCCGTTCCTGCGTTCTTTCTGAACAATTGCTTGCGCAGGAGGAGCAGTTATGCGTGCATTCTTCGCTCATTTTTTCATCTCCAGAATGATTTCTTCTATGGTAATGGCTGCATCCGCAGCTGGAGTTTTCTCCACTCCATTGCACCTGTAATCGGCACAGGCCCTTAGCTATGTCGAAGCATACAGCAGTTGTTGGCGTATGTCAATAATTTGCAGCTACTCAGCTAGCAGTGCCCCGCAGACAGACCATGAGGCGGTGGCATATAATACTAATTAGCAAAAGGCAGCAGAAACTGTTAGGCTTCAATCAGGATGAAGTATAAAGGGGAGAAAGCTATGCAGGATAGACTCTATTTAAACACTCATGATCCTAATGCGGCGGCAGTTGCAAAGAAACTCGGGTTCGGTATTGAGCTGGATGACTATCTGTACTTTAACAATACTATAGACTCAGACGAAGGTAAGATTCTGTTTGACCGATGCAGCGGATTGACTCAGGGATGTGAAAAGCTATTTTTTCATGGAATTATCTTAGGGACCGATTTAAAGATGCTTGCAAAGGCATCTACCTCAGATATTATGGCATTATGCAACCAGTCTTTTACCACTGCAGGGGCTTTGGGTATAAACCACATTGTGTATCACTCAGATTATATTCCTGGGCATAGTAACAGGCGGGAATGGATTCGCCGCTCTGTGGCTCTATGGCAAGAATTTATGTCAGACAAGCCGGGGGATCTACGCATCTATATAGAGAACTTTGTGGACAATGACCCTGATATAATGGCAGAGCTATGTGAAAAGATTAATGATAAACGGGTAATGCTTTGTTTGGATACAGGTCATGCCTGTTCTAATTCAAACGTGGATGTTGTTGATTGGGTAAACACCCTTGGTAGCTTTATCGGGCATGTACATATACATAACAATGATGGAAATTGGGACTATCATTGGCCGCTTGGCAAGGGAATTCTGGACATGGAGCAAATCCTTCATGTTCTTGAGTCCAAGGTACCGAGTACAACTTATACGATCGAAGCCGATTATTCCCTATCATTGCAGTGGCTTGCAGCCCATGGATTCCTAGTAGAGCATGATTATTGTAATGAAGCGCTCAGCGGCAAGCTGGAACTTTATCGTCTGCTTGACGAAGGGAGAGCGGCTGTCAGAGCGGGTAAGCAGCGTCCGCTTCAAGAAGCCATGAAGGATGTCAAACAGGGCATCAGAATTACATAGTCAGCACAAAAACAGGGCGATGCCACAGAAGGCAGTCGCCCTGTTTTGCGTGCAAACGGCTATGGCAGCTGGGATAGGCGTGGGGCATAATATTTGTGTAGTGTTGTAACGAAACACGAATACGGCAGTCTTATATATGAAAGGCGGTGAAAACGTGGCGGATTTTGAAGAAATATACTCCGCATATTTTAAAGATGTATACAGATATGTGCTCTGCCTTTCCAAAAATGAAAGCGTTGCGGAGGAGATCACACAAGAGACCTTTTTTAAGGCCCTGAAAAGCATCAATGGCTTTAAAGGGGACTGCAAAATTAGTGTCTGGCTATGCCAAATAGCAAAAAACACGTATTTCTCGTACCTGAAGAAACAGCAATACGTGTCCGATGGTGTTGATGGCGCGGCCACTGTTCTTGCTGACGATTTCGAGCAGAGAATAATCGCCGATGAAAGTGCCCGTGAAATCTATAAGCTGATCTACGATCTGGATGAGCCCTATAAAGAAGTATTCATGCTTCGCTTCTTCGGAGGCCTGTCGTTTCGTAGAATCTCCGAGCTGTTTGGAAAAACGGAGAGCTGGGCCAGGGTCACTTATCATAGGGCGAGAGCAAAACTGAGGGAGGCTTTGTTATGAAATTATCATGTGAAGTGATTAAGGACTTGTTGCCCCTATATTACGATCAGGTTTGCAGTGAAGAAAGCGGTTCGTTGGTTGAGGAACATTTGGTTCAATGCCCTCAATGTACGCTAGAGTTGCAGAAGCTCGAACTGGATTTGGAAGAGCCATCAGTATCAAAGGGGGAGGTAAATGCAATGAAACGCATTTCTGTTGCCTGGAAAAAGGATAAATGGGTCTCATTCACCAGAGGTTCTATGTTTGTTTCTGCGTTAGCAGCCATGATTTGCTTTATCTCCTACCATATTATCGGGGCAGAGGTTTTGCCCGATGGAACCTTGGCTGAGCCGTTTGCACTGCTACCGATCGGCTACCTGTTTGTCTTGCTGTTTGTGTTTTTCCTGATCTGCAATTTCGTGTTGCTAAGGAAGCGCAAAATCGGTACCAAGTGAATAGATAGAGTGGGATTATAGCTCGACGCATCCAGTCCTGAAGGCCTCCATCATCTCGCTTGTTAGGCTCAGGTTCATCTCCGCGGGCGGAATATCTTCTCTATCCACCCATACCGCTAAGGCCAGTTCGTCTTCTTGAATAGTGACAGTGTCGTCGCCGTCAAGTTCAGCAAAAAAGCCGACCAGCAGCGTATCAGTAAACGGCCAGGGCTGGCTCTTGTAGAACTTAAGGTTTTTTACTTTGAGCCCAACCTCCTCTTGCACTTCTCTACAAACGGTCTGTTCCAGGCTCTCGCCGATTTCAGCAAAGCCGGCCACAAGAGCATATCGGGCATAGGCTCGCCCGGCATACTTGGTCAAAAGCAGACGGTTGCCAGCGTGAACGGCGACTATCACGCAGGGGGAGATGGTGGGGTAGGCCCTGAAGCCACAGGATTCGCAATGGAGCATTCGCTCTACCTCTGAGTGTTGTAGCGGCTTGCTGCACTTGCTGCAGAAACGATGATTTTCATACCAGCGGTTTAACTGCCACCCAACCACGCCCGCAAAGGCGCGCCAATATTTTGGCTCGGTCCTAAAGCTGTTGGTGCTTACGTAGCTCCAACCGTCTTTGGGGCCGACTTCTTTTCCTTCTACCAAGAAGTAGTTAATATCGTCTATACTGAAAAGGAACTGAGCCTTATCTGCCAGCCGAGGATACTCTGGTTCAAAATCGGCAAATGACGGATACCAAAGTTTCTCCTTGTCTGCCCTGACCAGCACTGTATCAGCTTGGTAGGCCAGAAACAGGTCCTGGGGCCCTGCTTTTATGTTCTGGAATTGGTTGTTAAATGCTCTTGGTGCTATGTCTTGAATCATTTTGTATCTCCTTCGCCGCTGTAATAAGAAACTCTTTGTTAATTATGTAAAGTATTATACCATAGTAGTAATAAGAGCGTGGCCGCCACGCTGCCCAATCTAACCCGAAATTCTAGTTCCAGGAGGTTGAAATTATGGTTACACTTGCATCAATACATGACGCCGAGAAACGGATTTCTCCCTATATCCATAAGACTCCACTGCTTCGTTTGCATGCCCTGGATGCCTATTTGGGTTGTCAAGTGTATGCCAAAATGGAATCCCTGCAACGGACCCATTCATTTAAGGTCCGAGGTGCACTTAATGCCTTAATGACCCTGTCAGAAGATGCGTTGAAAAAAGGAATCATAACCGCTTCGTCTGGAAACCATGGAAAAGCTATAGCCTATGCGGCAAAACAACTAGGCACTAGGGCTTATGTTGTAGTTCCCGAGAATGCGCCGAAAATCAAAGTTGAAGGCATTGAGTCTTACGGCGCCGAGATTATCTACAGTGTTCCCGCCGAAAGATTTAGCGTGGCTAAGCAACTAAGTGAGGAAAACCATTGGAGTTTTGTTTCTCCGTTTGATGATAATGCAATCATGGCCGGCCAAGGTACTGCAGGCTTAGAGATATTGGAGCAACTACCCGACGTGGAATATGTGATTGTGCCAATTGGCGGAGGCGGACTAATTGGTGGGTTATCTACTGCAGTCAAAGAGACTAGCCCACAGGTAAAAATCATTGGCGCTGAACCTACAGCAGTTGCCCGCTATAGCAGGAGCTTGGCGGCAGGCCATCCTGTTTCCTTGCCTCCAGAATCAAAGTCAGTAGCTGATGGATTGCAGACATTAGAGCCAGGCGAGCTGAATTACCCTGTGGTCGAGAAGTATGTTGATAAGATTGTCACTGTGGATGAAGAAAATATCCTGCGGGGAACCAAACTGTTTTTGCCCACAGGGTAATTCAGCTCGCCTGGC
>CALNBW010000256.1 GCA_937874815.1 uncultured Bacillota bacterium
CGTGGGAACCCTTACATATTATTACCTCGCAGCTGGATACCTTAGCCCCTCCCAGCCGTCGGTTAAGTGCTATCAGGCGCTCTATGAAGGCACTTTAACCCTTCAGCACTATGTTGATTAGCAGATTCCATAGAGATTGCACGCTTCCGAACTGGTTAATGGCCCGACTACAACCATACTAGTAGTTCTTTAGAACCGCAGCATGAGGGATTTCCTCTAGGCTTAAGGAGGAGAACAAGTGCACCATGAAGAAAGAGCTTCCAGTTACCCGGAAGCTCTTTTAGTGGCCAGTGGCGTCAATGCTTGAATATGCTTTATAAATTCGTAGCCATCCCGGTCAACACCGTCCGTTTTTCCTGATTTGTTTGCTCCACATTGCAAGCGATCTATCCCGCCCTCGTTTGCCTCCTCTGGGTAATCGGCCGGCCTGATGTCAACACTATGACAGGTGGTTAATTCCATATTCTGGCAGAACAAGGGGGTTGAACCCACCATCCAGCATACACCTAACTACGCCCAGCGTTTGGTCGCTTGGATGAACTCGTGAAAATCGCCCAGATGATCTTCTATGATAGTCTGTAGGATGGGCAGGCTGATCTTCTGATAGTTATGCACCACAATATTGCGGAAGCCCACCATAGCACTCATTTTGGTTAGTAAGGACTCAGTAATAAACTTACCACCGTATAGCATCTCAAAAGAGTCTCGGCTGCTTTGAGGAAGCCCTAGTTTTTCAGCAGAGACCACGAACATGGCGATGTCAATGGTAGCTTCCACGGCTCGTTGCAGGTTCAACACTATGGAATCTTGCTTCGTGAAGTCGTTCAGGTTGGAAGGGGTTGACGCGTATACTTCTTTTACCCTGGCTAGGCAGCGTTCAATGATTTCAATTTTATTACGAACAACATCTGATCCCATAGACTGATCCTCCCTCCCGCACCGCCTGCAGAATTGCGCTTCGCTCCTCGTTTAGCTTGGCATATTCCTTAAGAGCCCTTACCTCGTAGTTCTCTTTGAATGCCCTATTGCGATAATATAAAGCCTCGCCACTGCTTATTATCTGCGCGCGGAACACAGTGGAGGCATTCTTCAATTCGACTAGTTCTACATCCCTTTTTAAAGAAACTGCCAACTGATTGGCTAACAGAAAGAGCTTGTAGGCGCCGGTTTCCGCTTCTGTATAGATTGCTATATCTATATCGCTATCTACCCTGCCCTCGGCTCTAGCAAAAGACCCATAAAGATATATGATTTGTGGTTCCAATACTTCTACCAGAAAATCAACTATAGCCTGCTTGCACTCCAGCGTTAGCTCCAAAGAACCTCCCCCCTATTCCCTCTTCTACACCTATATTGTACACAACTTATGCCAGCAATGCGCTACGCTGCACGAAACTATCATGATTTATGGCAATCTTATCATTAGGCGATGGTTCCTATAGACGAGGATTTAGTTTAGCATAGCCCGCTGGCCCGCTGCATGCTTTGGCAAAGGGCTCGCCAGCAGAGCCATCGGCTTGGATCGGCTAGTCCTGCTGCCAGCTGTATTCACCCTCTTTTTGCTTCCTTCATAGTAGTAGATAACGCGGAAGGGAGGTGAAAACGTGTCATGTATCAATAAGAGTGAACTGGTGCTTAGACAACATTTCCGCCTTCTCTGGAACCAACATGCTGAATGGACTCGTATGGCCATAAATGCCATAGTATTCGCGTCGCCCAGCGAGGATGCGGAGGTTAATCGCTTATTGCAGAACCCGATAGACCTTGGCGTAGCCTTGGATAGGTTTTACGGCGAAGAAGTGGCCTATCAATTTACTAGCTTGCTTACCACACACCTGCAATTGGCTGCCAAGATGATTAAAGCCATGCTTGCGGGGCATCAGGCAGAAGCCGAAACGGCAAAACGCAGCTGGTACAAGAATGGAAACGAGATTGCCCAGTTTTTGAGCCACGTCACACCCTGTTACTCCTATGCCGAATGGCGAGAGATGTTTTTTACTCATCTTCGTTATGTAGAAAGCTTGGCCACTACTTTGCTAGAAGGGCGATATGAAGCAAACGTTGAGGTTTACGACTTGTTAGAATTGGAAGCGTTAAAGATGGCGGACATGATGAGTCGCTGCCTTATTATGCGGTTCCCTAGACTGTTTCGCAGCGGTGGCAGACCCGTCAGGAAGGTGCGCCACTGCGTAGACGAATAGATGACCATCCCTGAGGTGGTTTGATGTTTAAAGCTTCGCCCCCTCTATGCAGTTGGCTAGTATGATGCAGCACTTTATAAAACAGTTTTTCTTTACTTGCGTAAAGCCAACCAAGTCACATACAATGTATACAATAGAAGGGGGTTTTAATCGAATGAAATTCAAGAAAGCTATAGCGTTGCTGCTTGCGGCGGCGTTGCTTGCCATATCATTTACGTCCTGCACCAAAAAACCGGATTCCGCCGAATTCGACTACAGCGCTGGCCTAACGGACGACGGCTATTTCGCGAACATTAAGGCCTCCGATTATGTAACTTTGCCGACCTACAAGGGGGTTTCAATCTCCGCCAGTGTGTTCGTTGCCTCGGAGGATGCCCTTAAGGAACAGATAAACGGTATTCTATCCCGTCATACCAGTTATGATCAGATTACCGACCGCGCAGTGGCCGACGGCGATACGATTAACATCGATTATGTCGGCAAGGTCGACGGCGTAGAGTTCAGCGGTGGAAACACTAACGGTGCGGGCACAGATGTAACCATCGGTGTCACCCAGTATATAGACGATTTTCTGGAGCAGCTCATCGGCCACACGCCGGGTGAGACTTTCGATATCGAAGTCACCTTCCCCGACCCATATGGAGGCAACCCCGACCTCAGCGGCAAAGATGCGGTATTCACCGTCACCATAAACCACATCCAGGGTGATGCCATGAACACCGAGCTGACCAACGAGATAGCGGCTGATTATGGGCTCGACACTAAAGACGAGCTGATTTCCGACATCGAGGAATGGGTAATCAACCAACAGAAGCTCCAGTTTTTCGACGAACTCATCGCCGAGGCGGAATGCAGCGAAATCCCCGCCGCCGTTCTTGAATATGTTCAGAACTTAGACATCGCCTATTTGACCAGCTATGCTAAATCGAACGGCATGGACCTGAACACCTTCCTCTCCTACACGGGTTATGATTCGCTTGACGCCTATACCAGCAAGCAAACCGAAACCTATAAGGAAGATGCCACCAGATATATGATCGTGCAAGCCATCGCTGAAGCTGAGGGGTTGACCGCCACTGACGCGGATATCACCGCGGCGGGCTACGATGGTTATATCGAAACCCACGGCGGCCCTTATCTCAAGATGCTGGTGCTCCAAGACAAAATTGTTCCCAACTTTGTTGCGGACAACGCCGTAGTCGATAGCTAGGTTCTTTAGGAAGTAACTTAAGGTGGGCTGTTGCTAGCCGCAACAGCCCACCTTTATACTCCTCATTAATGCCAGCGGCAAGGCGCGGAATGAAAGCAGCCTACTTGTGCCCCAGCAGCTCCTTCACCCTGGCATCCGTCAGGCCCTTGATCACCTCTACCGCCAGATCCACGGTGGCATCAACGTCGAAAACAGAAGAGTAACCGTAGTGTGTATGGGCATACCTGACCGGAATTCCGAGCACCAGCGTCGGCACACCCTTGTTGGACAGATGAATCTTTCCAGCATTGGTGCTACCTTGGGCACGGACAGCACTCTGGTAGGCGATACCCTTTGCCTTGGCTAACTCCTTAGCATAGCCTATGAAGCGCGGATTACTGACCATGGAACGGTCCAAATGCCTGATCTGCGTTCCCTTTTTCAAGCAACCCTGGGCAGTGAACTCATCGTAGTAAATATCATCTGCCGGAGAACCTTCGAAGACGATGGCCAGATCGGGCTTTGCGGCCCTAGCAGTTACCTCGGCACCGCGGGTACCCACCTCTTCCTGAGCGGCGAACGCTCCGACCACATCAACATTCAGGTTCTCACCTTTCAGTCGCTCCATAACCTCCAGGATACACAGGCAGCCCATGCGGTTGTCGAAGCACTTCCCCATCATAACCCCGGTTTGCTCGTTGTAAGTGAAACTAACATCAGGAACAATGGGGTTACCTGGCTCGATGCCAAAAACTTCGATGACTTCTTGCCGGCTGGTTGCGCCAATATCCACGTAGATATCATCCAGTGTCAGCTTCTTGTCTCTCAGGGCTTCGTTAATAAAATGCGGTGGCCTAGACGTGGTAATACCCTTAATCAGCTGGCCCTTGCTGTTTCTAATCACGACGGGATGCGCTGGAATATTGGTCACCACCCACCCACCAAGGGGAAGGAAGCTGAGTAAGCCCTTAGGGGTGATAGCTTGAACCATGAAACCTACTTCGTCGGAATGGGCATCAAGCATAACCACCGGTCTGTTACCGGAATTACTTCTTAGACGCGAGTAAACATTGTTCATCGGGTCGACCTCTACATCAAGCCCGGTAGAGTGCTTGGTGATGACTTCCACCACCGCATCCTCAAAACCCGGTGGGCCAAAAGCGTTGGAGAGTTCTGCAATGGTTTTAATGCGATCCATAACTAATCTACCTCCGGTTTTCTATTTACTGATTGTTCTATGCATCTGCTGTAAGTTTTTCTG
>CALNBW010000257.1 GCA_937874815.1 uncultured Bacillota bacterium
ATGATGGCAATGAGCAGGATCGCACCTTAGTGCGTGTTAGTTTGCCCCAAACTGTAGGGCCGGGAGAATCCATTCATCTAGATATCGAGTTCTCTGTCCAGCTACCTGATGTGTTTACGCGCATGGGTAAACAGGGCCCCTTTGTAATGGCGGGGCAATGGTTTCCCAAAGTAGCTGCCTACGAGGTGGCGGGTACGCGGGGGCGGGAAACAGATGGTTGGAATGCCCACCAGTATCACGCTAACACCGAGTTCTATGCCAACTTTGGCAACTATCGGGTGACCATTAACGTGCCTAAGACGCACATCGTGGCTGCTACTGGCAAATTGGTAGCCCCTCCTGAAGTTAAGGGGGCGCAACGGCAGTATATCTTTACGGCCGAAAGAGTGCACGATTTTGCTTGGGCGGCAGATAGCAGCTTTATCGAGCGGCAACTTCTATATGCCAGCGACCAGCAGCCTGAAGTGCGCATTCAGCTCTTTCTGCAGCCCGAGCATGAGTATCTAGTGGACCATTATTTTAAAGCAGCGCAGGCCACTCTGGCACGGCTTAGCACTTGGCTCGCGCCATACCCGTATCCTAATTTGACTATAGTCTGTCCCCGGGCGGGCGCTAGTGGGGCAGGTGGTATGGAATATCCAACCTTAATTACCGGGTGGGATGCATCATCCCATGATTTGAATACCATTTACACTGTATTAGTACATGAAATCATCCATCAATATTTCTACGGGTTGGTAGCCAGTAACGAATTTGAAGAAGCTTGGTTGGACGAGGGTTTCACCAGTTATCTTGAGGATAAAATCATGGCAGAGGCTTTTGACCGCCAATTGTTCCCCGCTATGGAAGCTACTTCTGTGTTTATGCCAGAACCGTTGGTAATGGTGGGCTGGGAATATAGCAGCACTTATGCTTATCAATCCAATGTTTACGGACGGGGCAAGCTAATTCTGCATGAAATAGAGAGGTTGCTTGGTTGGGAGAAGATGCAGGAGGCCTTGCGCCTCTATTGTAT
>CALNBW010000258.1 GCA_937874815.1 uncultured Bacillota bacterium
TGTTGGAGTTTGGCAAGATAAAGGAACTTTTGCTTGCTCAGGCCTCGTCCGCCTTAGGGCGGGAAAAAATAGAGGAGTTACAGCCCTTGCTAGATGCCGATAGCATCATCCAGGCGCTGCAAGAGACTACGGAGGCCCGAGCCATTTACCGAACCGAAGATTTCCCTTTGAGAGGATTAGTTGACGTGCGGTCTAGCTTGCGCCGGGCAGCGCTGGGGGCGTTATTGCAGCCTGCCGACCTGCTGGAGATAGCAGCCGTCTGCGTCTGTAGCCGGCGCGCTTACGGCTTTTTTCGCGAGAAAACAGATAAATATCCTTTGTTAAGCAGTTATGCTCAGCAGCTCGTTTCCTGCCGCGACCTAGAGCTAGCCATTGACGATGCCATCAGCGAATTCGGCGAGGTTAAGGATACAGCCAGCAGCAAGCTACGCACGATACGTAACGACATTCGCACCCTACAAGGCCGGCTCAAGCAACGCCTAGAGGCCATGGTCCGGTCGCCTGCTATCCAGAAATTCTTGCAGGAACCGTTAGTCACTGTGCGCAACGAGCGCTATGTGGTGCCAGTTAAGGTTGAGTACCGGGGCCAAGTGCCGGGCATTATTCATGATCAATCGGCCAGTGGTTCCACCCTGTTTATTGAACCGATGTCAGCTGTGGAGATAAGCAACGATCTGCGGCGCAAAACAGCCGAAGAAGAACAAGAGGTAGAGCGAATTCTGGCCGCCCTGTCGCTCGAAGTGCAGGCGGTAGCTGATACGCTACTTAAGAACCTAGAGATACTAGCCCTGCTTGACTTGGCCATGGCCAAAGGCAAGCTAAGCTATCTGCAAAAGGCAGTGGCACCGCTCATCAATGAAGCTGGTTATATCAACCTAAAGAATGCGCGCCATCCTTTGTTGCCACCCGAGACGGTGGTACCGAGCAATGTCTATTTGGGTAAAGACTTTAACGTATTGCTGGTTACGGGGCCTAATACGGGTGGTAAGACGGTAACATTGAAGACGGTGGGCTTACTGGCGCTGATGGCCCAAGCTGGGCTGCACATTCCCGCTGATGAAGGTAGCGAGCTGGCTGTCTTTGAAACTATCTTTGCCGATATCGGCGACGAGCAAAGCATAGAGCAAAGTCTGAGCACTTTCTCTTCGCATATGATCAACATCATTGATATTACCAAGCGGGCAGACCATCGCTCCCTGGTGCTGCTGGATGAACTAGGTGCTGGCACCGACCCAACCGAAGGCGCGGCCCTGGCCATGTC
>CALNBW010000259.1 GCA_937874815.1 uncultured Bacillota bacterium
TGGTGCTGAAGTAATTGATGCTGGGGGTCGCATGGTTATCCCGGGCATGATTGATGCCCATTGCCACCTCGGTATGTGGGAAACCGCTATCGGTTTTGAAGGCGACGATGGCAACGAGGCGACTGCGCCTGTTACTGCTCACTTGCGGGCAATCGACGCTATCAACCCTATGGATAAAAGTTTCCAAGAAGCCCGCGATGGCGGTGTAACTACTGCCTGCACCGGGCCAGGAAGTGCCAACGTTATCGGCGGGACCTTCGCCGCTGTTAAGACTTATGGCGATCGCATTGACGACATGATCGTTAAAGAACCGCTAGCCATGAAATGTGCTTTTGGCGAAAACCCGAAACGCGTTTACGACGCTCAGAAGAAGCTGCCGACCACCCGCATGGGTACCGCAGCCGTAATTCGCGAAGCCTTAATGAAAGCCAAGCGCTACCTAGACGCTATTGAGCAGGCTGGCGATGATGCATCTAAGCTTCCCGCACTAGATATGCAGTCAGAAGCATTATTACCGGTATTACGCAAAGAGATCCCGCTCAAGGCTCATGCTCATCGGGCGGATGACATTTTCACCGCAATTCGCGTTGCTCGCGAGTTTGACGTGGATATCACTCTCGATCACTGCACAGAAGGGCACCTCATCGCCGAGCACCTGGCTAAAGAAGGTTTGCCAGCCATTGTTGGCCCTAGTTTTGGACATCGCACCAAATACGAACTGATTAACAAGTGCTTCGACACTCCGGTAGCCTTACAGCAGGCTGGCGTCAAAGTAGCCATTACTACTGACTCGCCGGTTAATCCACTAGAATCGCTACCGCTCATGGCCGGTATGGCCGCGGCTGCTGGCATGGACAGAATGGAAGCTCTAAAAGCTATTACTATTAATGCCGCTGAGATTGTCGGCATCGCTGATCGTGTAGGTAGCTTGGAAGTTGGCAAAGACGCCGACATCGTCATTTATGATGGGCATCCTTTTGAGATTGAAGGCAAGACCTGGAAGGTGCTAATCAACGGTGCCGTCGTTTTCTCCCGTTAGGTAATCGCCAGAATAAAACAAGGGAGGACAGGTTGAGATGGGGTTAAAAGTTGCGTTACTTTTTAACCTAGCGGACCAGGAAGAACAGGGTGTTGATGAGCCTCCAGACCTGGGGGCCGAATGGGATTCGGAAGCTACGGTAGAGGCTATTCGTTCTAGCCTTGCGGCAGCGGGGCATCAGGTGATCCTAGTGGAGGGGCGTTTGCCTGACCTAACGAGGCTACTCACGGAGCACGTTGACATTGCTTTCAACATTTGCGAGGGCTTTCGTGGTCGCAACCGCGAGGCCCACGTGCCAGCCTTCTTAGAAATGTTGGGTGTGCCTTATACTGGGTCTGATGTGCTTACTTTAGCAGTCAGTTTGGATAAACCGACCACCAAGAAACTCTTGCTGCAAAGCCAGGTGCCAACGCCAAAATTCCAAGTCTTCTATTCGGCGCTCGACGTGCTCGATAGTGGCCTCTGTTTCCCGTTATTTGTCAAGCCAATCCACGAAGGCTCTAGCATCGGTATAACGGCCGCATCCAAGGTGCAGACCGAGGCGGAGTTGCGCGAAAGAGTGGCATATGTAATCCACCATTACCAGCAACCAGCTTTGGTAGAGGAATTCATCGAAGGCAGAGAGTTCACCGTCGGCATCCTGGGTAATACCGAACTCACCATCTTGCCGGTGATGGAAGTTAGCTTTGAAAACGTACCCGAAACAGCCAATGGCGTTTACTCCTATCAGTATAAGCAAGAGTGGAGCAGCACTAGCAACCTGCTTTGTCCAGCGCCGCTAGATGAGTTCCGCACTCGCTTGCTCCAGGAAACGGCTGTCTTGGCCTATCGAGCCATCGGTTGCCGCGACTTCGGGAGAGTCGATTTCCGAATATCGCCTACGGGTGTGCCGCAAGTGATTGAGATCAATCCATTACCGGGGTTAGCTCCTGGTTACAGCGATTTCCCCATGGCTGCCCAAGCAGCCGGTATAGAACATCCGGAGTTGATTTGCCGCATACTCAACCATGCAATAGAACGTCTGCAGATTAGGCCAGTGGCTTTACACGCATAGGTTCTGTTGGGCTTCTATATAAACCAGTATCTGAAACGACACGAAAAGGGTATGACATATCCCTGTTTCTAGGGAAGTGATACCCTTTTTTTGCGTCGAAAAACGAAGCGAGGGAGAGGCAGGATTATCCCCTGACATGTAGAAGTAGTCAATAATACATTGTTCTGCCATTGTGTTGCACCCTGTATTCACGCACATCCTCTAGTGGTGGTGAGATATGTGAAAGTTTTATCCCCACGGGCGCAGAGCTTGTGGGCCAAGAAAAGTCGCAATGGCGACAACCTGTGGTTGCCCTTATCCGCGCACATTCAGGATTCGGCGTTGCTGGCTGAAAAACTGTGGGATAGTTGGGTTGCGCCTGGGGTGAGAAATGGGATTGCTGCTGACTTGGATGATGTCAGTGCTGAGCAGTTGCTGATATTTGTGGCTGCTAGCCACGATCTTGGCAAAGCAACACCCGTCTTCCAATTTAGTAGATCCTTTCCCACAAACATAGCCTTAGATGAACAGATTCAGGATGCCATTCTTTTTACGGGTCTACCAGGAAGAGAGCCCCAAGCATTCTACAATCGGCGCGAAACTCCTCATGCACTAGCAGGGCAGCTCTTATTGGAGGCAGCGGGTTGTAATCGCAATGTGGCGTCAATTATTGGCGCGCATCATGGAAAACCTCAGAGCTATGATGCACTCGTTGGGAGAAGGATCTCTGCTTACGATTTCAACTACCATTTGGGTGCAGAAGGCAAAACTACCTGGCAGGCAATACAAGAAGAATTTATAGATTATGCCTTGTCCTTAGCCGGCTTTGATAGCGTTAGTCAGTTGCCGAAACCTAGTATGCAATCGCAAGTTCTACTGACGGGTCTGGTAATCATGATCGATTGGATAGTTAGTAATGAGCAGTATTTCCCTTATAGAACGTTGGCCCTAAATCCAGCCCCCTGTAACCTGATAGAGCGAGCTTCCCGCGGCTGGGAGCGGTTGTCTTTGACTGACCCGTGGGCTTCTCGGGTGGAGGATGACGAGGAGCATATATTTCTGCGGCGTTTTGGGTTTGCGCAGCCTAACGAACTTCAAAGGGCAGCCACACGAATTGCTCAAGATTTAGACTGTCCAGGGATCATGGTGATAGAGGCTCCAATGGGCAGTGGCAAAACCGAGGCCGCCTTGGCAGTTGCCGAGCATTTGGCCGAACGATCTAAGCGAAATGGCATCTACTTTGCACTTCCTACCCAAGCAACTTCCGACGCTATTTTCCCCCGCATAACTGAGTGGATTGAAAATCTAGGAGCTAACGTTCACCACTCCATTACCTTAGCCCACGGCAAGGCCCAGTTCAACGATGATTTTGCCTCCATGGGAACTTTTGACGGCCCTGCAAACGTCAGCGATGATGAAGATTCCTCCTTGTTTGTGCATCAGTGGTTTAAGGGAAGGAAAAAGTCAATATTGTCGGACTTTGTGGTAGGAACTATTGACCAGTTGCTGCTGGCCGCTCTAAAGCAAAAGCATCTGATGCTTCGCCATTTAGGTCTAGCACAGAAAGTCGTTATTATCGATGAATGTCACGCCTACGACGCTTATATGAGCCAGTATCTGGAGAGAGCGCTACAATGGCTCGGAGCCTACCAGGTACCGGTGATTGTACTTTCAGCCACTCTTCCGGCGGCGCAAAGAAAGGCAGTTATCAATGCCTACCTTAATTCTGAGGATGCGGATATGCTGGAGACCGACCTGTTTGGTAACCCAGTAGAGTCTATCACTGATAATGCTCAATGGACTCAGAACCGTAAATATCCCTTAATTACATATACCGAGGGGGCAGAGGTACTGCAACAGGAGCCTATTTGGGATAAAGGAGATAAGGATATTCATCTTTTCGCCTTGAAAATGGAGGACCTGCCGAACCACTTGCAAGAGTTGCTGTGCGATGGTGGTTGTGTAGGAATCATTGTTAACACTGTTAGGAAATCCCAGGAGGTTGCTAATTTGTTCCGTGCGCACTTTGGGGAAAAGGTAGTCAATCTTCTTCACTCTCGTTTTTTGGCTCCCGACCGCGCTCATAAAGAACAGGACCTGCTGCGGGCGCTAGGCAAGCCAAGCGCTACCACGGCACGACCCCAATTGAGAATAGACGTTGGTACCCAGGTACTGGAGCAGTCGTTGGACAT
>CALNBW010000260.1 GCA_937874815.1 uncultured Bacillota bacterium
TAACTTCTGGTGGTAGTTCATATTTATCCTACTGCTTAGCCATTGCCCTAGTCCTAAATGTAGGTATGCGCCGGCAGAAGATATTGTTCTAGGTATATCCCTCTAAACTCGTCCATATATATGAGTAAAAAGACGGGTGAGAGAGGGTGGCAGCGATGCCTTTAAGGTCAGATAGAAATAGAAGTCGTGCTCGTAGGGTGCCATACCGACGCAACCCTGCAGGCACCCAGCAGTCGGCCGACTTAGCGATCAGGCGCTGGTTTTTTTGCGCTCTAGTGATGCTGGCAGTGACGGCTCTCAGCTTTCTGCCCTTCACCTGGGCCGCCTCCTGCAAGACCTATTTGGCCTATTGCTTTCAGCCGGGGGCGGCGGCCGCAACCAAGTGGGCAGCTTGGGCAGACTGGCAGTCTGACACCAGCCCACTCACAGCCGTGTGGCAGCGGTTACTAGGCACCGAACCGGAGGCCGGTTTGGCTTATCCGTGTACAGGGCAAATCACCTCGGCCTATGCCTGGCGTCACCACCCCGTAACTGGACAGGTAGAGATGCATTATGGCATTGATATCCAAGGTGCTGCCGGATCCGCCATCCAAGCCGCCGGCTCAGGCACTGTAAGGGAAGTGGCCGAAGAGCAGACGCTGGGATTGTATGTGGCCATAGATCATGGTGGTGGCCTAGTTACCCGTTATGCTCATTTGCAGGAGACCAGCGTGGAGCCGGGTAACCAGATTGCTAAGGGGCAAGTGATTGGCAAAATGGGCAATACGGGCCTAATACAGGATACCCATCTGCATTTTGAAGTTATCGTTAATGGCCAGCCGGTCGACCCGCTTTCCGTCTTGCCGCGCTAGGCAGAGGCCAGACGATGTACCTGGGGCGAGTAATGGGGGTGAACCTGCGGGTTCACTACCTTTTTTTGTTGCCACTTTTGGTCTGGGCTGCGACTGGCCATCTTTTGCCCGGTACAATGGCCTTTCTTTCGGTGGTAGTGCATGAGTTTGGACATCTGACAGTGGCCAAACAGCTAGGGTTTACACCAAAAGAGGTGCAACTATTGCCTTTTGGTGGGGTAGCTAGTTTACAAGAGAACTTAGGGCTAGATCCTGCGGCAGAGATGCGGATTGCCCTGGCCGGACCCTGGACCAGCCTCTTGCTCATTGGGGCTGGGGTCTTGCTCAGATCGCTATTCCCAACGCAAGCCCTGTTCGATCTGTTCCTGCAGATGAATATCACCCTAGTGCTATTCAATCTACTACCAGCCTTACCCCTGGATGGAGGGCGTATCTACCGAGCCTACTTGGTGGCTGAGCAAGGGTTCAAAGCGGGGACAATTAGGGCGGTGCGGGCCAGCCGAGTTTGTAGCCTGGTGTTTTTCTTGGTTGGAGTAACCTTGATGCTGGCAAGTCCACTAGCCTTAAACTTAGTGATCATCGCTGGTTTCTTGTATTTCAGTTCCCGCCGCATCTTGGCGGAGAGTAGTTTGCAGCTGCTTGCCTATTTGAGTAGCAAGCAACGAGAACTAGCCAAGTCGGGCACTATGGCAACCGCTATCCTAGCCGTCGCCTTTGATTGTGAGGCGGGTGATCTGCTGGAATACTTCGTCCCTAAGAAATACCACCTGATTTACGTGCTCGGCGCGGCAGGCCAGGTGGTGGGAATGGTGAGCGAAGAGCAGGTATTGCAGGCCATTTTTGAGCAAGGCCTAGGGGTTAGGTTAGAGCGGCTGCTAAAATAGCTTTTGGCCAATAGGTACTTGTTGGGTATAATACAGTTGATAAAATGCGGGCTGGGCTGTCGCACCCAAACGCGCTTAGCTTAGGCTGCGGAGTATGCTTTCGCAACATCTGGCGATGTTGCTATCGCGCATTACTGAGGCGTATTGCTTCCGCAATACACTAGCTTGCTGTAAGCACGATTGGAGCCTGCTCCTGTGCTCTAAGCAACACCCCGCAGCCCCAAGGAGGATATATTTTGCAGCAGATTTTAGGGCTGGTGGAGAAACCAGCCAGATATCTTGGCAATGAATGGAATGCCATCCATAAGGACCACGCCGGGCGAGTAACAATTGCCTTGGCTTTTCCTGATGTCTATGAAATAGCAATGTCTCACTTCGGCCTGCAGATTCTATACCATGTGGCTAATCAACGGGAGGATACAGTAGCCGAGCGGGTTTATGCCCCCTGGATTGATATGGAACGCCAGATGCGCGAGCATGGTTTACCACTGTTTGCTTTAGAAAGCCAGTGCCCAGTGCGGGAGTTTGATCTACTAGGTTTTACTCTGCAATATGAGATGAGTTATAGCAACATCATCAATATGCTTGATTTAGCTCAGATTCCACTGCTGGCCAAAGACAGAGGCAGAGAGCACCCTTTGGTTATGGCAGGGGGTCCTTGCGCTTATAATCCGGAACCACTGGCTGATTTTCTCGACTTTGTTGTTCTAGGCGAAGCCGAAGAAGCTCTCACAGAGATTATTGACGTTTGTGCTAAGGCCAAGGCAGAGGGGTTAGATCGGGCCAATACGCTACTAGCCTTAAGCCGAGTGCCAGGCGTCTATGTACCTGCTTTCTACGAAGTACAATATCACGATGATGGCACTATAGCTAAAGTGAAACCTTTAGTAGACGTACCAGATATAGTTTACAAACGGGTACTGGCGGATTTGCGCCCCGAATTCTACCCAACGGCACCAGTGGTGCCCTTCTTGGGTACCGTGCATGACCGCTTGATGTTGGAGATATTTAGAGGCTGTACTCGTGGTTGTCGTTTCTGCCAGGCGGGCATGATTTATCGACCGGTGCGGGAGCGTAAACGCGAGGACTTGGTGCAATTAGCCCAGGCAGCCCTGGCCGCGACTGGTCATAACGAAATATCTTTGATGTCCCTCAGCACTATGGATCACAGCGATTTAAGCGCCCTGCTAGATGAGCTGCTGGGCCAGCTCGGTTGCGATCATATTAAGCTGTCGCTGCCTTCTTTGCGCGCCGATTCCTTTTCTGTTGAACAGGCTAAAAAAGTGCAGCAGAGTCGCCGTGGCGGCTTGACCCTGGCTCCGGAGGCGGGTAGCCAACGGCTGCGCGATGTAATCAATAAGCAAGTGACCGAAGATGATCTGTTACGCGCAGTGGCTAATGCCCAAGCAGAGGGCTGGCAAAGTGTAAAGCTCTATTTCATGCTTGGTTTGCCTACGGAAACTGAGGCCGATTTGGCTGGGATTTTTGATTTGGCAAAAAAGGCATCACCGTTATTTGGAGCAGGCTGGCAAGCCATTAAGAGTGACAGTCAGTGCCGCCGCCTTTGTTCCCAAGCCCTGGACCCCCTTTCAGTGGGAACCCCAAGCTTCCATGTATTCACTGGAAGAGAAGCAGCGCTTCCTGCGGAATTTGTTCTCGACAGATCGCAGGCTCAAACTCAACTACCATGGTGCCGAGCTCAGCTTCTTGGAGGCCATTTTCTCGCGGGGTGATCGGCGTTTGGGCGCTGTCCTCCGTGCCGCCCATGCCCTGGGTTGCCGTTTTGATGGCTGGAGCGAGCATTTCTCCTTCGCTAAGTGGATGCAGGCTTTCGCCGCCGCTGAACTGGACCCGACTTTCTATGCCAATAGGCAACGCTCGCGCGAGGAGATTCTACCCTGGGATCACCTGTCTCCAGGAGTAGACAAGGATTGGCTGTGGCAAGAACGGGAAAGCGCTTGGCAACAGGCACCGACAATCGATTGTCGACCTGCCCATTGCAGTGTCTGCGGTGTTTGTCAGCATTTGCCGGCCCAAATTAGATTGGCAAAGGAGTAGCAAGCGTGAAATATTGGTTGCGATATAGCAAAAGTGGATTATTGCGCTTTGTGGGTCATTTAGACATGTTGCAGACTTGGGAGCGAATCTTGCGCCGGGCCAACGTTCCTATGGCTTTTTCGCAGGGCTTTTCGCCCCGCCCCATTCTGTCTTTAGCGGCTCCTTTACCGGTGGGCCTGTCCAGCCAGGCCGAGTACCTAGAACTAGAGACTAGTGAGGCAGTGCCTGCTTTAGTGGAAATGATAGCGCCCGTGTTGCCCCAGGGCATGCAGGTTATGGGGGCAGCGAGGGTACCCGTAGGAACAAAGTCTCTAATGGGGTTATTCAGGTGGGGAGATTATCTGGTTCAGAATCTCAGTAAATCCCAGCAGGAACTGCTTGCTGAGCAGTTGCCTAGTTTCTTTACGGAAAAAACAGTGCTACAGGAGGTCAAGCGCAAGGGTGGGCTGCGGACGGTCGACATCAGACCGTTAGTGTACTCTGCCAGTCTAGAGGCCGATACCCTGAATTTAAGATTAGCATTAGGTAGCGTAGCCAACCTGCGGGTAGAAGATTTGCTGCGCTATTTTTCCCTGCCCATCGAAATGCTGGAAGTGAGCCGTCAGGAGCTATACTTGGAGATAAATGGAGGGCTAATCACCCCCTTTCAGTATATCTCTGGCGCGGACTCTAAGTAGTAATGAGATGTCGGTTGATAAAGAGAGGATTTTTTGATGAGTAAAGAGATAATCGTTAACTGCCAAGGCCGTGAAACTCGGGTAGCCGTAATCGAAAATGGTAGGCTGGCTGAAATGTTTTTAGAGCGACCTTTGGAGCAGCGAGTGGTAGGTAACATCTACAAAGGCATCGTGGAAAATGTATTGCCTGGCATGCAGGCTGCCTTTGTCAATGTCGGATTAGAGCGTAATACCTTCCTCTACGTGGCAGACGCCATCCCCGGTACCGATGAATTTCCCGAAGGGGTGCCAAAGAACAGTAAGCGGGCTACAATTCGGGAACTAGTGCATAGTGGCAAGGATGTCCTGGTGCAGGTAACCAAAGAACCCTTTGGCAACAAGGGAGCTCGGGTAACACGGCATGTTACTCTGCCAGGGCGGTATGTCGTTTTGATGCCCACTGTAAACCATATAGGGGTGTCGCGCCGGATTGCTGACGAGGCCGAGCGGGACAGGTTGCGTCAGATAGCCGCTCAGGCCAAACCGAAGCGGATGGGGGTCATTGTACGTACGGTCGCCACCGGTTGCACTGTAGAGGAATTGCAGCAAGACATCGATTTTCTGGCCAAGCTATGGAACAGCATTCGCCAACGGGCCCGTAAAGCCAAAGCTCCCAGCCTGATTCATCGTGATCTGGACCTGGTTGGGCGTGTCATTCGGGATTTGCTGGATGAAAATGTGGACCGGCTGGTTGTCGATAGTGTAGAGCAATACCAAGCTGTTCTGGATCTACTAGCAGCAACAGCCCCGGAGTTTCGGGAGCGAGTCTTTTTGTTCCAGCAACATCGCCCCATATTCGATACTTTTGGCATAGAAGCCGAGCTAGATAAAGCTCTCAAACGGCGGGTCTGGCTAAAGAGTGGTGGCTACTTAGTTATTGATCAGACGGAGGCACTGACTGCCATAGACGTGAACACCGGCAAATTCGTGGGTAGCACGAACCTAGCGGATACAGTATTGAAGACTAATCTGGAGGCAGCGGTAGAAATAGCCCATCAGCTACGTTTGCGCAACATAGGTGGCATCATTATCATTGACTTTATTGACATGACCCGGCCGGATCACCAGCAGCAGGTGTTAAACCAGCTGGAGCAGGCGGTTAAGGCCGACAAAACAAAATCAGCTATCCTTGGGCTTACCGAGCTAGGCTTGGTGGAAATGACCCGCCAGAAAGTGCGGCAGGCCCTGGGCGAAGTTCTGCAAAAGCCCTGTCCCTATTGCGATGGCACCGGCTATGTGCTGCATGAAGAAGTCATAGGTAATCGGGTTGAGATGGAGCTCAGACACTATTTTCGCACCCACCAGGACGAAGCGGTGTTGTTGGATGTCAACCCCACTGTTGCCGCGATCCTGATCGGCACCGGTGGCAATAACCTGGAACGCTTAGAAGCCGAAACCGGGCGCCATATCTACGTGCGCGGCAATGCCGAACGCCGCTTGGAAGACTGGGCCATCGTGCTTGCTGGCAATAGCGATATGGTGGAGCGAGTGGCTTTGCCGGTTGCGGTTGGTGATGTGCTGACATTGCGTTTGGAGAATGTGCATCAAGGCAAATCAAAAGATGCTATTGCACGCAAAGATGGTTTCGTCATTCAGGTTGACCAGGCTGCCCAGCTGGTTGGGCAAAAAGTTTTGGTGGAAATCACCCGTACTTTTAGAACATACGCCAAGGGCC
>CALNBW010000261.1 GCA_937874815.1 uncultured Bacillota bacterium
CCAACTGTTTGAGCTTAGGCGAGTTTTGGCCGCTTCAGTCGATGGCTAAGCACCTCCCTACAGTACCAGGCCACACGCGCGCGAGCAGGACCACGACCTTTGTCAGCAGTTTTTGACCGTCCCCATAGCTGCTAGTATGCCCCGCGGTCTCCGCCGCGTTTGTAGTCGCTATAATGCACTTTGTTGCGCTTCTTGCGTGCGCTGGCAACCTGTTTGGCTAAAAGGATTTGCTTCCGCGCATAGAAGCGTTCCTCCTGTTTCAGCGTCAAATAGCTCTTCCAGCGCTCTCGCGTCAGTTCCCCACTGTTAATCGCCGCGCGCACGGCGCAATCTGGTTCCCGATTGTGAGTGCAGTCTGCGAATCTGCAGCGGGCAGCAAGCGCTTGAATATCTTTGAAGGTCTCATCCAGGGCATCATAACTAAACAGCCCTAACTCCCGCATGCCAGGGGTATCGACATAAAGGGCCCCGCTTGGCAGCAAGAACATTTGCCGGTGGGTAGTCGTATGCCGACCGCGTTGATCATGTTCTCGCACCTCGGCCGTGGCCATCACCTCCCCGCCCATAAGGCTGTTCAGCAGGGTAGATTTACCCACACCTGAACTGCCCAGCGCCGCCAGGGTTGTCTGCGGTGTCAGTATTGGCCCTAATCTGTCCATGCCATACCCGGTAAGGGATGAAACGGCTAGTATGTCCACCCCAGGGAGGTAGCTCTCCAGCAGTTTTACTTTTTCTGTCGCCTCTTCCTCGGAGATAGTATCGGCCTTGGTCAATAGCACTACTGGGGTAATACCAGCGTTCCAAACCATCGTGACATAGCGATCCAGCCGTGAGGGGTTAAAATCATGGCCTAGGGCCTGTATTAGCAGGCATTTGTCTATATTCGTAGCAATAACCTGACTACCAAAGTCCCCCTGCCGCTCTAGGCAGTTCGTTCTTGGTAGCACACTGATGATGGTAGCTGCTCCATAGGCATTGGGCTGAATTGCCACCCAGTCGCCTACGGCAGGGTTCTTGGCTGAGTAAAGGTGTTCGTAACGCATGCGGCCTGAGATCTGGGCCTCCATCTTGCCCTCCCCGGCCATCACTTCATATCTGTCTGCCCGCATGGTTATCACCCGGGCAGGCACTATTCCCGGCTCTTGGCATGAGGAAAAAGCCTCCTGCCACTGGTCATTCCAGCCGTAAGTAAACAAATTCAACAGACAACCTCCCATAGTCAAACTCACAATGACGACGTAGGTAGGTGTCCCGCGCCATTCTGCCAGCGCGATATTTTTCATGCTGCGAACTAGCGCGAAGCCACCTTAAAATATAGTTCGCTCATAATACATCACTCCTTACCAGTGAACCATGTCTGTCTACTATTCTACGCAATCTGACGCCAGCGAGGTATGTAAAGAACAGTTACAATGGAAAACACTACACCAGCCAAGGTGACCGTCCCCGGCTGGGTAGGCTGTAGGTATGATATGCTATGCACTTTAACTGATATATTTACTAACGATATAATTATCTGCGAAAGACTTGACAAGCTGTACAGAGTATTGTATGCTATTCTTGACATAACACTGGGAAAGAAGGGGAGGTGAAAATATGCGAAATAAAAGGATTGCTGTGGCTTTGCTCGTGCTCCTGATGATAGGTGCCCTTGCTTTTCCAGCCTTTGCGCGCGGCCCGAAATGCATTTACTGCAAGGATGGAGAACTCAAGTTTGTGGATGTCACATACACAAGGTGGGAGACTGAAGGTTTTCCTAAATGCCCGATAAACCCCAACTACACCGATAAGGAGCAAACACGCTGGGCCCATAGAACTTGGAGATGCAATGATTGCGGGGCAGCCGAGGTTATTTCATCACTGGAGACCAGAGTCTTGTGCGGACACTGATAGGAGCAAAAGGCGGGGCAGCCCGCCTTTTCTCTTCCCGTAACTGACGATGTATAGGAGGCGAATTTCATTAAAGCAAAACGTATAGCGATTCTCGCCCTTTTCGGGCTGACCGCCGCCATCTTTTCCAGTTGCGTGGGTAAGCCGCCGGCAAGCAATCTGGACGTGGTGCAGTCTGTATTCGACACCCTCTCCGCCCCCGAGATGCGTGGCCGCCGCGTGGGCACCGCGGGGAATGTCTCCGCCGGCGAATACATAGCCCAGGTTTTTTCGGAGATCGGTTTGATGCCTCTTTGGGGCGACAATTTCGCCTGCCCTTACGAGCAGGAGGTTTTTGACGCAGAAGAGGGCGACCCGCGCCTAACGGCTTACTTGGCCGACGGAAGCCAGCGTGAGCTTAAGCTGGGCAGCGAGTTTACCTTTTCTCTTAGTCACGCCCCCATCAATCTTACCTTGAGTGTTACCTGCGATTTGAACGACCCCGCACTGGCCGAAAAGATATATGTGGACAAGGCCATGTCAGGCCTGCTGCCCCCAACAGGTGCCATATTCGACATCTTCCCGATCGAATATGGACACGTGAGTGCCCAGGGTACTGAGAAAGGGCCTCGGCGGGATATTCGGATTGAGCAGTCTGTATTGCAGGAACTCCTTGATGCCGGGCTGAGTGCCTTCTCGGTTTCCTGTCGCGATACCAAAATGTTATCAGTTCAGAACAACTATATTGGTGTGATCAAGGGGCAGGATAGCACCAATGCGGTGATTGTCGGTGCCCATTTCGATGGAGCGGGAGGCGATGGGGACATCTGTGCATCGGGTGCCATCGACAACGCCTCAGGCGTCGCGACCATAGTGGGAATGGCGCAACTACTGCGTAGGGGCGAAAAACCACCGATCGATGTCGTGATTTGCGCCCTTAATGGCGAGGAAGGTAGTCGCCGCTATGGCGCTGAGGCGGTAGCCAGTGATTTGATCTCCCTTTATGAGGGATGCTATTATATCAACGTAGATTGCGTAGGATTGGTCGAAAACAAGCCCTACCAATACCGGGCGTCGCACAACCGCGCGCTAGAGGATGCTTTTGCCGCCGCGCTACAGGCAGCCGGCTATTCCCTATCGGAAGACGGGATCGGCGGCGACTGGACCCCTTTTGCCGAAGCCGGTGTGCCAGCGGTTGCCCTAGCACAGGAAACGCTCGCGGTAAGGCACACGATAGCCGATTTGCCAGAAGCCGTCGACATTGCAGCCCTACAGGGTCTGGCGATCTTTCTAGCCGATTTCATTCGGAATAGCGGTGATAACGTCTATGCGCAGGATGCTAGTTCCGCTCAGAGGGCCGAGAAAAAAGCCGTGGCCCAAAGGCAGCAGCTTGTTGACAGCCTGGGATTGGGTTTTCATGACAACTATATGTACCAGCTTGATGGCTACTATGTCTGCATCTCAGGAAACCGCCCGGTGCATACGGCTAAGGAGTTAAAGGCCGTGTACCCGTGGATTGATGTACGGGAGACCTTAGGGCCGTACCAGCTGCAGGAGGTCTTAGCCGTTGATTTACAGACCAACTGGCCGTTTCAGATAAGTAATGAGAAGATTGCGCGAAGCCTCGGGCCTAACGGTGCTATAGAAGCTATGCCTCTTAACGAAGTGGTGCACATTGCGCCCGGCGCTTTGGATAGTTACGATTTCGTCTATCAGAATAGTGTGGGCAGGTGTTTTGGACTGAGGGTTTCGCGGATCACCGATGAAAAACAATGGGAGTCGCTTTCACGCCACTGCGTGCCGTTGGTAGCACCAGGCGGCCGAGAGATTCCTAATGTATACGCGCATTTTATACAGCGAGACGATAGCGAGCAGGTGGCGTTCATGAATTACTACACTGGTGGCGATTTCTTCGTGCAGATTATGGAATATGATACGAGCAAGCCTATTAGCGACTACGATGGCTTCGGCAATTACACTTGTGAGATGAAGTCGCTTTCGCGGCAGGAGGCGGTCGATCTGGTTAAGCAGCTAGGCCTTAGCGGGCTGGAGGATTATTTCTCCGCACTAATGCGCGCGCCAGGGGATAACTAGCGGCAGGGATAGAGGCGGCTGGTACAACTTTATTGGTAGAATAAATCCCTCCAAGGGAAATCTTTATCATGTTGCAAACCCATTCTGGGAGACTTATAATGGATAAGTGAACAGAGATTTTTCGAATAAATGTAGGGGGGACTAGTTAGTGAAGATTTTTGATCTACTAGAGCAGTACGATTACGAACAGCTGGTTTTCTGTCAGGATCGTAGCACGGGGCTCAAAGCCATTATTGGCATCCACGACACCACTTTAGGTCCAGCTTTGGGTGGAACGCGTCTCTGGAACTACGAATCTGAAGAAGAAGCGATCATTGACGTGCTCAGATTAGCCAGGGGCATGACCTACAAGAGTGCTGCTGCCGGCCTTAATCTGGGCGGTGGCAAGGCTGTTATCATTGGTGACCCCGACAAACTAAAGAGCGAGGAGCTCTTCCGGACTTTCGGTAGATATGTCGAAGGCCTTGCTGGCAGATACATAACAGCTGAAGACATGAATATCAAGACGCAAGACCTCGCCTATGTCAATGACGAGACGGATTATGTTGTTGGTCTAGAGGGCAAAAGCGGTGACCCCTCGCCGGTAACAGCTTTTGGTGTGTTCCGCGGCATCCTGGCTGCTGCTAACGAGGTGTACGGTAGCGATGATATGACTGGAAAAGTAGTGGCAGTGCAAGGCTTGGGCGCAGTTGGTTATTACGTCTGTAAGTATCTCCACGAAGCAGGTGCCAAGCTGGTCGTCACCGACATCAGGAAAGAGAGCATTGAGCGTGTGGTTAATGAGATGGGGGCCACAGCAGTTAAGCCGGATGAGATTTACGGCGTAGAGTGCGACATCTTTGCTCCTTGCGCAATGGGAGCGATTATTAACGACTTTACGGTGGAACAGCTCAAATGCAGAATCGTCGCCGGCTCTGCAAACAACCAGTTGGCTGAAGACAAACATGGCGATATGCTGATGCAGAAGGGCATTCTTTACGTTCCAGATTTCGTGATCAATGCTGGTGGCGTGATCAATGTCTACGAAGAGCTGAAGGGATATAACGAAGCTAGAGCAATGGCTAGGGCTGCAAATATTTATGATAGCATCAAGAGACTTATCGAGATTGCTAAGAGAGACAATATCCCCACTCATATAGCTGCTAACAGAATGGCCGAAGAAAGAATCGCCAAGATGGCTAAGGTGAGGACGGTTTACCTGCAAAAGTAGCCTGTTAAAGGACTTGTTAAGAAGGGCTGCGGGGCACTTACTTAGAGCACAGGAGCAGGCTCCAATCGTGCTTACAG
>CALNBW010000262.1 GCA_937874815.1 uncultured Bacillota bacterium
CCAGACAGTAATATGTTCTCTTCACTCCCTCGATATCGACTTGGGTCACTTCACCTTGTTCAATTAAACCGGCGAGCAAGCGCTTCCTTTCAGCCTTGGGAGTTTCATGCCAGCCGAAACGGAAGAGGCCCACTTGGCTCAGTCCATAGGCACGCAAGAACTTCAGCATAGCGAAGCGTTGCCAGGCAGCCTCGTCAATCTCCTGCGCAAACAGGGCCTGGGGGACAAGCCTTTCCGGCAGATCATAACTACGCTGATTACCAGCCCGACTACTGATCAGCAGTTCCCCCGTAAGGTGCAAGTAATCAAGAGCCTGCTTTTCTATTTTTGTACGAGCAGCAAGGTCATTGTCCCACCAGCCTGAGATCTTCTTACCAGAGTCAAATTCTTGCGATGAAGCCTCGCCTTGCTGTACAATGTGCTGCATCACCCGCTGCATGGCTTCCTGCATGTCCGGATTTGTCCGCGGCGCAAGAGCTAGGCGCTGCTGTTGCATCGCGCGCTTGAAATAAGGGTAATCCGCCATTGGCAACACGCAGAGAGCATTACAGTAATATTCAAAGGCCTCATTGTCCTGATAGAGCAGCTGATCAAGCCACTCGGGCCGATAGCCACGCACCCGGTTATACAGTGCTTGGTGGTGATTTCTCTCAAAGGGGCACAAGGGGTCAATCTGCACAGCTTCCATTTGTTGCAAGGCCTGTGCAACGCCTTCAGGGCCGGCAAAAGGGCTACCATAGGCCACAAAGTTTTGCCGCCGAATCAGAAAACGCCGCGCTTGCTCGACGGATATGTTAATACTCATCAGCAATTCCAACCTCCCGCTCCTTTACGCAATTCAAAGCCATTGTATCGAACATGCATTCGTAAAGTCAAGCAAGTTTTACTAAGTGGCGTTATTCATGACGCCCTGCCCGGAAAGGCTTGGGTGTGCTTTACTTTGATAATGCAAACTTTGCCGGCAGACTTTGTAGCTTTTATATTCTCGGTAGTGACTGGACCTACGGCTGCGTCGGCATGAGCGATAGTGATATAGAAGAGTTTTTTGATGAAGTGCCCGTAGGCACCAAGGTCGTGATTCAGAAATAGGTGCACAGAGAAAGCCGGGACATACGTTCCCGGCCTTCTTATACCTATGCTCTAGTCATGCGAGGGCCTTATCCCAGGCGCTAGTCCCAATCATCGTCCTCATCGTCATCCTCATGTTTTTCGTCATCATCATCCTCATCGTCTTCATCGTCATCAAAAACGACCCTCACATGCGGAGGAACGGGGGTGCCATCGGGCAACACCCTGCGCTTCTTGTCGCCCTGCAACAGGCTAACAAGCAAGGCCGCGGCCACGCCTACTTCATCAATACTGGCGCTGCGTGGTAGCTCGGCAAATATGCCTAGGGCGGCAATTTCGGCAAAATCTGTATCAGGCTGCAGTTGTAAGGCAGCCAAGCACTTGTTATAGGTGTCAATCATCACTTGCTTGCCGTCTTCCAGGCTACCGGTGAGAGAAGCATGGGCGGCAATCCGTTTCACCTCTGTGAGCAAACGAGCGATCATTTTTCTACTGGCATTAGTCATCGTTCTTGCCTCCTCATAAGACTAATCTTGCACATCAACCAATTTCGCCAAGCTGGCCTTAAGCAACTTACGTCCCTGGTGCAGTCGCCATTTTACCGTGCTTAACGGGAGACTCGTAAGTTCAACTAGCTCCGAATAGGAGAAACCCTGTAGGTAATGCATACGGAGTAATAGTCCCAAATCTCCGGGCATCCCGTCAAGCAGCTGCGAAAGTAGACGCCTCAGATCTTGGCGCATCATCAGCTGATCCATAGGGAGCGAATCAGTTGCCACGCATTCACAGATGCCGCGCCAGCCGTCAGCAGCTAAGTATACTTCATGGGCTTGATACCTGGCGCGTGCCTTCCGGTAGTTAAGACATTGATAGAAGACAAGAGTTCGTAGCCAAGGCACAAATTTAGCACCATCTTCCAGCTGCCACAGCTTCCTATGTACGGCTAGCCAAATCTCCTGCGCCACATCCGGCGCATCGCGCGCCCCAACATACCGGGTCGCGAGCGCTAACACAAATGGGCTGAAGGCTCTAACAAGGGCCTCAAAGCCATCGCCATTTCCCGCCTGAGCTAAGGCCACGGCCTCGGAATGGTCCAACAGCATCACCCCCTAACAGAACAGCATAAGCAGAAAGGCGCCTTCATCTATATAGACAATAACTCGGGCTTTTAGGTTAGTTCTATGGCATCTATCTTTCGTGCGATGCCTAACGAGATCCCACTCCTAGCATAACACATGTTCCAAACCTCTAAATTAACCTGCTAGGGGAAGGATATACAATCCCGAGTGGCGAATTAACCGGTGGGTTCGCGCGTATAGGTCAGCAGGAGACTGGTAACCGTTGATACTTCCAGTTAAAGAGGTGACTAACATGAAAAGAGGTTTTGCTGCAATTATCATTATAGGCATAGTCCTATGCCTGAACGCCTGTTCACAACCCCAGAAACCTCCCCTTCTAACCCAGTATCAAGAGGGCAACCTGACTGAGTCTGTGCGCTGGGCCTATGAGACAGTATCTGGTGATATAAGTGGCTGGTGCGTTGGCAAAGACGCAGTAGCGCTACAACTCACGACCATAACCGACTCCGGCCCAAAACTTGTTAGCCTACAGGCGGATAGCGGCACCGCTGTCGCGCAGAAAGATGTCTCACTCCCTACTACGCTCAATTTGGCCTTTGAGTTTAATGGATTTATCAAGGTAAGGGAAAATGGCGTATGGGAGGCCTATGATGAGAACCTCAAACGCCTTGCCGCTGACACTGCCAACAAGCGCATGACAGTCGGCCCTTCATTCGTCATTATGCCAGATGGCGTACGGTATTCGCTATGCAGCGTAGGAGTTCAAGCAGTCTCTCCGACTGGTGATCTGATCTGGGAAACTACGCTGGCCCCAATGGGTGGGGGAACGGAGTCAATGTTGCTTTCGCCGAGAATTGCTAAGCTTGATGACTCCACCTTACTTGTATACGGTCTGGGATACTCCAGCTTAACAGCCGTTAGAATAGCGGACGGAACAATTGCCTGGAGTTATACACCTGAAAGAGGTACTTTCGCCTGTATAAGCTCTGTATCTGTTGGACAAAGTGGTATCTTGGCTACGACGGTTATCAACGAAAGGTACGGCGAAGCTGTATTGCTATCAACTGATGGAGACGTCATTTGGACAGCTGAGTTTTCATCGCCAGCTTATATAGGCCAGATTGTGCCAGGCGATGAAGGAGAGACATACTGGTGCATGTCGGGTGTGGGAGAGGGGCTGCTCATCACGCGCGGTGATGGGAACATCATCTACCGCATATCCGATGGGGTAGCGGAAAAACAATTCGTGCGAGTCTCGTACCGTGGCACTAGCTCTTTACAGACCTTAGGCAAAGGCCTGTTATTCTGCGGCTATGATGACGGAGCAATCCATATCCTTAGGCAAGGGGAGGAGGCAATCTCCATAAACTTTGCAGAAGCAGGGGAATATGATAGCCCAATCCTGCTTGGTGCCAATGACAAAACCGCATTTGTTGCACTTAAGCCAAGGCAGCTATCAGATTATAGCATCATAATAGCTGTAGATTTGCCAGAAACCTAGAGGAGAGTGCAGTGGGCGGCAACCAACGCCGCACCCTGCACTTCTTCCTACTTATGGATATAGTAATGCAAATCGAAGAGGCGGTAGCCTTCTCGCTAAGAAAGGGAGGTTGCCTGTTGAAAACACAGCAAGTCCTAGTAGTTCTAACTATCGCTGTAAGCCTTCTAGCTATAGCGCTATACTACCGTGTTAACTACCTTAACCTTGTTCTAAATAGGATAGGTTTTATACTAGAGCAAACAAGGCACCCAGGACTGGACGTAGCCTTCACCAGTTATCTCGAGCAGCCTGATCAAGAGACCTTGGTCTACTTAGCAAAGCGCTGGGATGATTTCGCTCACACCTGGGAAGCCTATTTTCTCACCAGGCAAACTAAGTACCCAAGGAAGCTCTTTGAACAGTTCAATTCCCAGTACGTGCTAGAAAAGGTAGAAGCAGGCGGCACTTTTTTCCTTGTTGCTGCCCTCAACGGTTATTCAGATGTGGAAGACGTTTATCAGGCGGTAAATGCCACCTATGAAGCCTGGCAACAGCCGTATACCCGACATTTCGGCTGGGAAGAGTGGCTACACCCTTTCATGTATCTAATGGACCAAGTGGAGGAGGCGGTAGTAGTGGGTGGAGCAGATCGGGAGAACGGTTATAACCTTAGGTTTGATATTAGATACCGTAAGTAAATCATCGGCTTGACGGTCTAGCAACCCGCAGGGGGTATATCACAATCGGAGGTTGAGTTAGTTCCGAGATAAGACTGGCACCCGGATCTGGTGCAGCAGATAAGTAGTAAACCAATAAAGGGCCATGCAGGAGCAAAATGTAGCAGGATGAATTAGCGTCACTAGAAAATAACGCAAAATAGTAATACCGCACACATTGGTGCCATTTCTGGAGAGAACACTAAGCCGCGAAACTCTCAATATCTCACTATCTCTGGTAAAGTTGCATTCTGAGACACGATTATTAACGTCCGATAATGTATCTTATGTTAACTAACGTTTTATTGAGAGGCGGATATCTGTTGAAAGCATCGTAACGCGCCTTTGGCTGCATCCTGATGCTAGGTATACCCCAGACCAACTTGCGTTTCTATTTCGGCTAACTCCGAAACGGAAATTAATATCCATGTCAAGCTCCCTTCACAGCCAAAGCTATGACCTGCGGCCCCGCGTACCCCAAGCACGCGCCCTAAGCCGAGACTGACCGCAGTTGACATCCCCCCCAAACTCTCGCCGGATGGTTACCAGGCGCAAGATGCACCGCGCTGGCACAAGCAAACACCCTTCGGGCCCTTTTTAAACGCCTTCTAGGGCCTCCTGTGTCAGCCAGGTATTTACATGCCCAACCATTAGCGGCGTTAACCACCAGGCCGGCGTAGAACCTGGCCAGCAGGCAGACGCTTGAACCGAAGACCGGCAAATGATTCGTACCGAACCGCGGGTATAGCCCTACAAGCAAATTATACATAAATAAGCCAATCAAGCTTTGCTGGGTTAGCTAGTAACATCGATCGGCGCACAATTGGCAACGGCCAATTTTCTTAAACCCAAAAAAGAGGTTGAAGTCAACTACGCAGAAAATCATAAAACCCAGCCCCAGGGGC